>DUSJ01000143.1 GCA_012842645.1 Clostridiaceae bacterium
CTTCGTGGGCTGGAAGCCCGGTGATATCCTGGCCAAACAACAATATCTTTCCCTCGGTAGGGGTCTCGGTGCCGTTTATCATGCTCAATGTAGTTGTTTTCCCTGCTCCATTGGGTCCTATTAAAGCGTGAATTCTGCGTTCTTTCACCTGAAAACCTCTCCCGCCGTCGGACTCAGGCCATCCACACAACAAACAGTTACTGACAACACTCAAAATACTAATGGAGATATAAGCTAAAAAGACAAAAGACACAGCAGGTATCGCATACCTGCTGTGCCTTTTGTCTTCCGATCTTTTTCTGTCAACCTTTCAAAGCGCCTGCAGAAACGCCCTTGACTATGAGTTTCGAAAGGAATACATAAACGATGATAACTGGCAGTATTGCCAACAGTATGAACATGTAAACCTTGCCCATGTCAAACTTTGAATAGTCGGCGCTTCGAAGCTGAGCTATCATAATAGGAACCGTTTTCTTCTCGGCCTTGTCAAGGAGCAGTGCCGGAATGAAGTAGTTGTTCCATGAAGCCACAAAGGAAAAGATCATCTGTACGGCTATTGCCGGTCTCATTATCGGCAGAACGATCTTGTTGAACGTATAGAATTCACCGGAACCGTCACACCTGGCGGCTTCAACTATATCCAGCGTGAGGACTGACTCCATGTATTGTTTCATATAGAAGAACACCACAGGCGCAGATATGCTGGGCAGTATAAGCGGCAGGAAGTTGTTGGTAAGCTTGAGCTGATAGCATATCTGTACGAAACCCACAGCGCCAACCTGGGGAGGAATCATCATAACAGCCAGGATAAACACGAATGCAAATCTCCTGCCCCTGAAGTCATAAACATGGATACCATAAGCCGTCAAAGCGGAAAAATATGCAGTAAGGATAGATGTCAGGGCAGCTATGATAAAGCTGTTCTTCAACCCTACAGGTATATTGATGGAAACGTCGTTCCATGCATTACGGAAGTTATTGAAGAAGTTATCCTGGGGCAGCAGACGAAAGCCTGCCTGTAACTGCGCATTTGAGCGCGTAGCGTTAATAAACAGCATATAGAATGAAAACAGGCAGAGGATAGTCAGGAAAATCAATATAACATAAACAACCGTTCGACTGATATAAAGCATCAGGCGAGCTTTTCTGTTTTCGGCATCAGTATAGCTTTTCACAGAAGTCCCCCCTTTCAGCGGATACGGCTTCTGTATTGCCTGATCATGCCCCTGTAAACGAATATGCTGAGAAGAGACGTAAGCACGAACAGGTATACGGAAATCGCACCGGACATGCCGTAGTTTTTACTTGGTGTCAGATAACTGTTAAGGAACATTACAATAGTCATGGTTGTACGGTCTGGCGCACCCATCCTGTTGGTCAAAACCTGAGGTACATCGAACATCTGGAGGCCGCCTATCATCGCTGTGATGACCACGTAAACCACAATGGGCATCAAAAGCGGTAAGGTAATTTTAAAGAACACTTTCGATGAACTTGCTCCATCAATTTTTGCTGATTCAAACAACTCCTGATCGATACCCATTATACCCGACATAAAGAGGATCGTAGTGTTTCCGAACCACATGAGGAAGTTCATCAGAGCTATAAGGGACCGAACGTAAATTGTTATACCGAAAAAGTCAATCGTCTTGTCGGTTATTCCCATCTGCTGCAGCATCTGGTTCACTGGACCGACATTGGAGAACAGGGTAAAAAACAACATGGAAAAGGCTGATGCCATTATCAGGTTTGGCATGTATATTACTGCCTTGAAGAATGATTGACCTCTTATATTCAAACGACCGCTTGTGAAAAACAGCGCCAGCAGCATGGCGATAACAAATTGGGGTATTGCGCCCATGATCCAAATGATCAGGGTATTCGCAGAATATTTAAGAATGCCAATTACACCGTTGCTATCAGGTGTAAAAAGCCTGACATAGTTATTAAAGCCAACGAAATTCGGGCCGACATGTCTCAGGCCATCCATGTAATTCTCAAAGAAACTGTTATAAATTGTCAAAAACTGCGGAATCAGGGTACATATGATGTATACAATAAAAAATGGCGCTATGAACAGATAGCCCCACTTGGCATAGCTTATGGACTTATGGCGGACGGCGATTTTCTGTTCTCTGTATTCGGACATACGTGAGTATCCCTCCTCTTGATTGCGCATCGATAGTACTTCCGGCTGCGGAAAGACCGGAATCTTTCCACAGCCGGAAGATGCTTGCCTTAGATTTACATTACGGGGTTATAATAGCGGGATACTTCTCGTTAACGAACTTGTAGAAGTTCTGGTATGCCTGTTCCTCGGTAATGTTACCCTTGAAGTAATCAAGGAACACGCCGGTAATGTTTTCATTCAGCAGCTGGTCATACGGGGTCTTGTGCTCGAACCTGATGTTCTTGGCGAGCTCTACGAATACGGCAGTATCGTTCTGTCCGCCAAGGAATGCATTACCATAGTTCGGATCGTTAGCGAATTTCTCGTTAACAGCACTGTTGTTGGAGAACTGCATTTCGTTCTTAACCAGGTTGGAGCAGATTTCTTCGTTGATTGTGAAGGCATCCATTACATCCTTCAGCATTGTCGGGTTGTCGGTACCCTTGGGAGCAAGGAGCCATGTGCCGCCCCAAAAGTAAGCCTGAGGTCCCTGGCAGATAGCCCAGTCGCCGTAGCATCCTTTTTCAGGATCCATAGCGTTGCCCATGCAGAAGTTGTAGTACCATGCGGGTCCGAAGAAGCACATGGTCTTACCGGTCTTGAACATCTGCTGGTTCTTCTCGTCATCCCAGATACCTGCAGGCAGGGTGTATCCTTTTTCGAGGTATTCCTTTGCCTGCTTGATCCATGCCAGGATCATAGGATCGAACTGCAGCTTGTTGTTGGAATCTACCCAAGGCATTGAGCAGTTGTTGGAGAATGTACGATAGGTCTCAACATAGGAAGCGGTCATGTAATATCCTTTAGCTTTTGCCTGAGCGGCAACAGCGTCAAATTTGCTCCAGTCGGAGAGAGCTTCCTGTACCTTTACAGGATCATCGGTTCCGATAACGTCTTTAGCTATTGAACGACGATAGATCAAAGCAGCAGGGCAGCACTGGAAGGAAACGCCCTTCATGGCGCCGTTGGCATCGGAAGCTGCCTGAACGGTGTATTTATACATTGTGGGTGCTTCTTTAACTCCGATGGTGGAAACATCCAGTGTAAAGTCGGAGTTAACATACTTCAGTATGTAGTCAGCCTCTGCCAGGAACATGTCGACTTTCTCATCGGGAGCAGCGCTTTCCTGAGCGAGCAGGGCAGCATCCAGCTTATCCTGGTAAACACCGCCGTCACTGGGGTTGATTATCCAGTTAACGGTTATTCCTTCGGGAACTTTGTAGTACTTCTCAAAGAATCCCTTGAACTCTTCATTCCATGCGTAGATGTTGAATACTTTTCCTTCTTCAGCAGCCGGCTGTGGTGCGGGTGCTTCGCTGGAAGTCGTAGGAGCTTGCGACGTTGTCCCTGGAGATGCCGGTGTTGTTGTGTCGGTCGTCTTACCGCAGGCTGCGAACAAACCGATCACCATGATCAGGGCCAACATGATTGACAGTGCTTTTTTCATTGTGCTTTCCTCCTTATTTTATTTGATATTATATTAACTGCCGCAAAAATTGCGGACGGTTAAACCGTTTTACCGGCATACGCCGCTTCTTGCCCACATATTAATTAACATTACATTATAAATCTTAAAATCTTATATATTTATTTAAAATGGATAGGTTTGCGTTATTTGTGTAAGTATTGCTGATTTTTTGTGAACGCGCGTGCAAAAAAATACAACAAAATTATACACTACAATCCTCGACCGTTTGATGCATCTTATCCGGTTTTCTGCCTGTCCTTGTATTCTGTAGGTGTAATTCCCTCGTATTTTTTAAACAGTTTTGAAAAGTAATGCGGGTCAGAGATTCCTACCGCCTCGGCGACTTCATATGTCTTGTACCTGGCGTCTGTCAGCAGTTCTTTGGCTTTTCTTATCCGTATCTCGTTAAGATAATCGACAAAATTCTTGTTGAGCTCCTTCTTGAACATCCTGCTCAGGTAGAAAGGGCTTACGTAGAGCGCTTCGGATACGTCATTGAGAGTTATGGGTTCGTTATAGTGAGCTTCAAGGTATTCAACCGCGTTCTTCAACAGGTGCTTCATGCTTTTGTTGTTGTAACTGTTGATCTTTTCAGCGGCGCTTTTTACAGCTTCATTCAGGATATCATGCAGGTCGGTTATGTTATCGCAGGCTTCTATCAGGGGATACAGACCTGTCAGGTTAAGGTTGCTGTTATCTTCGCTGTTTCCTGTAAACGAATTTCTCAGTATGTTTATGGAAGACAGGACGCTCAGGTAAAAGCTCTTTATGTACGCCTTGTCTTCCGCCTTCAGTTCATATACATACGACCTGATAGACTCGGCTATGTCGAGGGCGTTCTTCTGGTTGCCGGCCCTTATCTGTTCCATGAGCCGTCTCTGCAGCTGCTCGAGAACAGTATGGTCCTTGGCTTTGAAGAACGTGTTCATGTCGCTGTAGGATATCAGCGAGTTGTTGCCCAGGTAGAAACGGTATTCGAGGGCATTGGTGCATTCCCTGAACTTAACCGGCAGATCGCGGTAACCGGAACCGGGGGAACTGATGGCTATCGAAACGGTAAAATCACAGCAGTTCTCTATCATCTGCTGCAGATAGTTCAGCTTGTCCTGCAGCTCGTC
>DUSJ01000144.1 GCA_012842645.1 Clostridiaceae bacterium
ATGTCGTGCCTTATACTGCCATTTGCGTCGCAGTTATACTCTTTGCAGCCTTTCAGCCATTGCTGCTGAAGATGAGGCGTTTTGCGCTTCCTGCAGGCTTGCTGGCTTCATACGCCGTGTTTTTGACAGCAGAATATTTTATTGAAAGAATCAAGCTGCATACCACCGGAATGACGCTCGTGGATACCTCGTCGCTTACCTTGGAAGACATGAAAAATATACCCCTTTCCGATACCATAGATATATGGCAGGCAGGGCTGTGTATCGTGTCACCGGAGACAAGGAGCCAGTCGGCCGTTTACGTTTCACGGGATTATTACTACTATGTCCTGTCGAACGACAGCTATAAGATCCATTATTATTTCATCTCGCTGGTAATGATAACCATGGTTTGCGTACTTGTGTACGGCCTGGGAAGAATGTTCAGGTCAGGAGACAGGTCGGAAGCCAGACCCCTTGCCCTGCGGGGAATCTCAACTGCCATGTTGATCTCCCTTTGCATATTTGCGAACACTACGGCCTTTTTCCGCAAGGCCCAGGCCATCCAGACACCGGTCGCGTCTATACTGACCTGCCTGTTTTTCATAGCCCTTGGAGCTTCCATTGGCGTATATACGGGAAGCTTCCTGCTCAGAAAGGGCAAACTGCAGGGGATTGCGCTTCCTGTGAGTCTTTCGGTTATTGCCGTGATCATTATGTATATCGGGGAGGCTGCGATGATGAGCGGGAACCTGTACCGGTTCGGCACAGGCTGGTTTTTCGAAGGGCTTCCGGTGATTTCAGCGGCGCCGGTGGATATATTGGTCATCATTCTAACAGGAGCCGCCGCATACCTGGTGCTCCGGAAAGCACGCAAAAATGATAACTGGCCGGGAAAACCCCTGACCATCGCTTCGCTAACCATATGCGCTGTTATAGCTGTTCTTGGTTTTGCCTTTTCCGGAGGCTCATCAGCTGCATCTTTCGCTTCCGGTGATGATATTTACGGCTGTTATGAATTCGATGAGTGCATTTTTATGAATCCGCTGAGTTCATTTTTGGCTGCCAGGGAAAGTATGCCGTACGTTTATTGCCTGGATGAAGAAAATCTACTGATACTGAATACCAGGGAAAACAACGTGGAAAAGTACACTGCCCTCTATGAAAAGACCCCTGTAGCCAGGGATGCCTTTATATCCATATCGGAACTGAAGGACAGCCCGCTTGCATCCAGGATACCTGACCTGTCGCAGTATAAGGAGCGATGGCTGAGGGCAGTTATTTACAGGGATGATAAGCAGCAATACGGCCTGTACCGGATGGATGATGAAATATGGCTGGTCAGCATTGCAAGGGGACGGCTATGGAGCATATACAGGCTTAAAAGAACGGATAAGTACAACTCTTCAGACTTTGAGTAAAATCAAAGGGACAAAAAAGCGGTTATGGTTCGCACCATAACCGCTTTTTGACTCAGGTAACAGTCATTATATTACGCGCGATCTTGATTTAGAGTAAACATCGAAGGCTACTGCAGCCAGGAGAACGACACCTTTAATAGCCTGCTGCCAGTCTATGCTGACACCCATAATGGACATACCGTTGTTCAATACACCCATCAAAAGACCGCCTACGATAGCTCCTACAACAGTACCGATACCGCCAGTGGTGGAGGCGCCGCCTATGAAACAGGAAGCGATGGCATCCATCTCGAAACCGTTACCGGCTTTTGGTGTGGCAGAATTGAGTCTCCCGGTGAAAATAATGCCTGCGAGAGCAGCAAGGAAGCCCATGTTTACATACACCCAGAACAGGACTCTCTTTGTTTTAACGCCTGAGAGTTTTGCAGCTTTCGGATTTCCGCCGTAAGCATAAATATGTCTTCCGGGTATGGTTTTGTTCGTGATGAAAGAGTAAATCAGAACCAATGAAACTACTATCACAAGAACCATCGGAATTCCCTTATACCTGGACAGGGCATATGTGAAAGCGTTGATGACAGCAACAATAGCAATTATCTTCGCCAGGAATACGCCTACGGATGAAACTTCAAAATTATATCTTTTTTTGCTTCTCCTGTTGCTCAGTTCGCTCAATATGTATAATATTGAAGCAACTATACCTGCCAGTATCGCCAGAAGATTAATCCCGTTTATGTTCGCAATCTCAGGGATAAAACCAGCGGCTATGAATGTAAATGATTTTGGGAAAGGAGCAAGGCTCTGCCCCTGGAGGATAACCATCGTAAGACCTCTGAAAATAAGCATGCCTGCCAGTGTTGTAATGAACGCCGGAACACCTACATATGCAATCCAGAAACCATGCCATATGCCTATAACAACACCGATCAGAAGTGATATCAATATCGCAGGGAAAACAGGCATATTCATTTTGAGGATGAACACTGCTGAAACCGCGCCTACAAATCCAGCGACCGATCCAACCGACAGATCGATGTTTCCGCAGGTCAGGATACACAGGAGCATACCTGTTGCAAGAACAAAGATATAGGCGTTCTGCTGGATGATATTAGAAATGTTAAGAGGACTGAGCAGGGTTCCTTTCGTCACAATCTGAAAGAAAATAATTACAACTACCAAAGCAATTATCATCACATATTGCCTGAGGTTACCCCTGAGCAGTACGTTTAACTTTTTCATTTAATAATTACCTCCTTGTTGCTTCTCATTATGCATTGCATTACTTTTTCCTGGGATGCTTCTTCGGCTGTCAGTTCACCGACAATTCTGCCTTCGTTCATTACATATATTCTATCACACATTCCTAAGATTTCCGGCAGTTCAGAGGAGATCATGATAATTGTTTTCCCTTTTTCTGCCAATTCGTTGATTATACAATAGATTTCGTATTTAGCTCCGACATCGATTCCCCTTGTCGGTTCGTCCAGGAGCAAAATGTCAGGTTCTGCAAATATCCACTTGCTGAAAACGACTTTTTGCTGATTTCCTCCGGACAGTTCTCCTGTTTTTTGCAGGATGCTGGACGATTTGATTTTAAGCTTTTTCCTGTACTCTTCGCTGATCTTGATTTCCTCGTTCTCATTGACCACAAGTCTTTTGCTCACCTTGGAAAGGCACGGCAGAACGATATTTCTTTTTATATCATCGATCAATATCAAGCCTGCGGATTTTCTGTCTTCGGTGGCGTAAGCGATGCCGTTGGCGATTGCGTCGCCTTCATCATGCATAACGATTTCTTTTCCGTCTTTTTTGATCGTACCGGATATCTTTACTCCATAAGCTCTTCCGAAAACGCTCATGGCGAATTCTGTACGGCCGGAACCCATCAAACCGGCAATACCGACAACTTCTCCTCTTCTTGCATATATAGAAACGTTCTTGATTATTTGTTTCGTCGGATCCTTGGGATCGTAAACATTCCAGTTAAGGACCTCAAAGCGTACTTCCCCGATGTTGCTGTTTCGTTCAGGGAACCTGCTTGTCAGTTCGCGACCCACCATACCTTTTATTATCCTGTCTTCATTAAATTCGTCTGTTTCTCTGTAGAGAGTCTCAACAGTTGTGCCATCCCGAAGGATTGTAATTTCATCTGCCACTTCGACGACTTCATTAATTTTATGAGATATGATTATGCTTGTTATTCCATGGTTCTTAAGCTCAAGGAGCAATTTGAGAAGATTATGGGAGTCCTCGTCATTCAATGCCGCGGTAGGTTCGTCAAGGATCAGGATTTTGACATCCTTGGCAAGGGCTTTGATAATTTCAACAAGCTGCTGTTTTCCCATACCTATATCCATAACCCTTGTATTTATGTTCTCTTTAAGACCTACTATTTTCAGCATTTCAATGGCTCTCTGGCGCGTCTTGTGCCAGTCGATGATAAAACCTTTTTTTCCTCCGGTCTGCTCATTTCCCAAAAATACGTTTTCTGCGATAGAGAGAGTTGGTATAAGGGCCAATTCCTGATGAATAATGGTAATTCCTTTAGCTTCGCTTTCCTTGATGTCCCTGAACTTGCAGACTTCTCCTTCAACAATGATGTCACCTTCATAGGTCCCATACGGGTAAACACCACTTAAAATGTTCATGAGAGTGGATTTTCCTGCCCCGTTTTCGCCGACCAGAGCATGGATATGGCCGGCTTTTACTTTGAAGCTGACATTATTAAGAGCTCTGACCCCTGGGAATTCCTTCGTTATATTCCTCATTTCCAAAATATAGTTTTCCATAGCCAACTCCTTTTTGCGATATGAGTTCATATTGATTGCCATATAATATTTTAATCGGTTAGCAGTCTAAGACTGCTAACCGATTGAAGCTTAGGCCAATGATACTTTGATTATTTGATGTCATCTTCTGTCAAATAACCAGAGTCGATTACCAGTTCTTTATAGTTTTCCTTGGTTACTATATATGGCTCGAGCAGATAAGAAGGAACTATCTTGACATTGTTGTTGTATGTTGTGGTGTCGTTGATTTCAGGCTCTTCTCCTTTGAGAACAGCTTCAACCATGTTGGCGGCAACTGCTGCCAGGTCTCTTGTATCCTTCAGGATGGTGGAGTACTGCTCACCGGAGATAATGAGCTTAATAGAAGCTGCTTCTGCATCCTGACCGGTAACTACGGGGAGATCCTTGCCAGGTACATATCCGAAGGAAATCAGAGCTGACAGAATACCTCTGGACAGACCGTCATAAGGAGACAATACGCCATGGAGAGGTGTGCCGTCGCTGTAATGAGCAGCGAGCAGAGCGTCCATACGAGCCTGTGCGACTGCGCCGTCCCATCTCAGAGTACCGATTTCTTCCTGTTTTGTCTGACCGGAAGGTACACGGATTGTTCCGTTGTCCATTAACGGCTTCAGAACATCCATTGCGCCCTGGTAGAAGTAATAGGAGTTTGTATCGTCAGGTGAACCAGCAAAGAGCTCGATGTTGTAAGGGCCATCCCCTTTGAGCTTCTTAAGGCCTTCTACGAGAGATTCGGCCTGCAGCTGACCAACTCTTCTGTTGTCAAACGTAGCATAGTAGTTTACTGCTTCGGAATTGACCAACAGACGGTCATAGGAGATGATCTTGATGCCGTCTTTACCGGCCTGGTCAAGTGTCTCGGAAAGGGTTGAACCGTCGATAGCAGCGATGACAAGAACCTTTGCGCCTTTCATGATCATGTTTTCGATCTGGGCTTTCTGAGTCGGGATATCATCTTCTGCATACTGCAGGTCAACAGTGTAGCCTCTTTGCTCGAGTATGTCCTTCATTGTATGGCCGTCTTTGATCCAGCGTTCAGAGGACTGTGTCGGCATTGAGATACCTATGTACGCTTTTGCTTCTCCCGAACCACCGGTATTGCCTGAGCCGCCGGTATTACCTGAGCTGCCTCCGGTATTACCTGAGCTGCCGCCGGTGTTCCCTGAACCGCCAGTCGAAGTATTGCCACAGGCTGCGAATGCGAACAATAGAGCGAGGGCCAAGATGCAGGCTAACACTTTTTTCATGGTTTTCATAATAGATCCTCCTAGAAATTTTTTCTATTTGATAACTATAGGAAACCTATAGTTTCAAACAATAAAATTTATTTTTTGGTTCGATTATATGTTCGTTTTTTTAAAATAATAACAAATCTATTGAATCGAGTCAACGGGTTTTTGTTCGTTTTGTTATGTTTTTTAATTTATTTGTTCGTTTTAGTTTATTGAAATATTCACAAAAGTAATATAGAATTATAGAATAAAGACATTAAAAAAGTTGACAGAACTGGGCAGTGAAGATATGTTTGCGTTGGAGCGAATAAGGATAATAAAAAATTATCTGTTAAAAGAGAATAAGGTATCGGTTGCGAAGCTCAGTGAACTTCTGAATGTTACTGAAGTGACAATCAGAAGGGATTTGGAAAAGCTTGAAAAAGAGGGGTTCCTTGAACGCACGCACGGAGGGGCGGTATTAAAGGAAATAAAGGAGTACAAGGAAGAAGAAACTATAGAGGAGCCAGGCGATGCGTTCAGGACCCAGCGCGAGGAAATTGCGGAAACCGCTTTTCATCTTGTGTCCGATAATGACATGATAATGCTTACAGAAGGTCTTACCAATGTATATATAGCCAGAAAATTAGCGCAAAAAAACAATCTTACCGTACTGACAAACGATCTTAGAGTGGCTTTGGAATTCGTGAATTCTCCTGCCAACAATGTGATACTGCTGGGCGGAGACTTAAAGGAGTATGCTGTTTACGGGCGATTGACGGAAAACAGCATGCAGTATTTTTCAGTAAACCATCTTTTTATTGAAGTCGACGCTATCAACAGGCAATCAGGAATGATGGTTTCAAGCATAAGCAAGGCTTCTCTGATACAAAAAGCCATTAATGCCGCGGAAACAGTATCTGTTGTCTGCCTCGCCAATTTATTCGGGGAAAAATCTCTTTACCGCATTGGCAGTGTTGACATGGCCGACAAAATCATTACCGATTCTTCATTGGACGATTCCTTCAAGGACTACCTGTTTAGTTTAAACATCCAGGTATATACATCTGTCGATATATACGAAGATTAAGAACAGTTATTAATACCAGGGAGAATGCAGGTTGGACAAGCCATTATTAAAACTGGAGAATGTTAATTTAAAAATTGATAATTTCGCTTTATCAAACATCAATCTTGATCTGTACGGCGGAGAGATTCATGTCATAATGGGAGAAAACAGGTCAGGCAAGACTTTGCTTATGCAGATTGTCAGCGGGATGCTGTCCCCGAACGCGGGGCGGTTCTTCCTGGACGGCAAGGAGATGAAATACAGCGAATACAGTTCGCATATAAAAAACATCATTACTTATGCCCGCCAGGAGTCAGAAATGCTGACAAACCTGACCATTGCGGAAAACCTGTTCTTCAACAACATGCCGTATAAAAACAGAATCCTGAAAACAATTGATTATGACAAACTGAATTACATGTGCCAGGAATTGCTGAAGGAGCTGAATCTTCCAATATCCATATATGACAAGGTATCTTCGCTTGGCCTGGCGCAAAGGCAGATTTGTGAGTTCTTAAGGGCTTATGTTTCAAAATCCAAAATCGTCATACTGGATGAGCCATTTGCCGCATTGACGCAAGGCGAAAGAGAACTTCTCTGCAAGGTCGTAAAAGGTATCAGGGAAAAAGGCGTCGGTATCTTTTACATCACACACAGCCTGGATGACGTATTCCAGCTTGGGGACAGGATCACCATAATCAAGGACGGCAGGATTGTTGATACGAGAAATGTTTCGGACTGCACCCGGGAAGAGATCATAAAACTGATGAGCGGTCATTACATTCAGACCAGGTATCCCAAGATCAAAGTGAAAACCGGGAACGTAATATTGTCGGTGAAGGATCTGTGCTTTGAAGATAAATTGCAGAATATCAACTTTGACCTGCGGCAGGGTGAAATACTGGGGGTAACGGGTCTTGCAGGCTCCGGGAGAACGCTTCTTGCAAAATGTTTATTTGGAGCGGTGGATAACGTACAGGGCAGGATCTATATAAACGGTTCGGAAGTTAAGATAACCGATCCCCACACCGCAATTTCCAACGGAATTGCCCTGATTCCGGAAGACCGTATAAACTATTCCATATTCAGTTATCTTACCGTCAGTGACAATATTTCAGTGTCGTCATTGAAGAGGTTCGCCCATTTGCTCAAAATAGACGTTCCCATATTGATGCACTCGGTTATGGAATATATCAAAAAGCTGAATATAACCCAGCACCCCAGTGAGAGCATCCTTCAATATTCCAGCGGGAACCAGCAGAAAGCTGTTTGTGCGAAGTGGATCATGAGCAGGGCAAAAATCTTTATACTTGATGAGCCTACCCGTGGATTGGACATTGCAAGTAAAATTGATATTTACAATTTTATCAACGACCTTGTCAAAAAGGATGTCGGAGTGATTTTCATCTCTTCAGATATAGAGGAAATCCTGGGAATATGCGACCGAGTCGCTGTTCTGTCAAGCCGTACCCTTGCGTGTGATGTCTCAACCAGGGACATCACCGTGGAAAGGATAATGGAGCTGGCTACAAGGGAAGATATATAGAAAAATCCCTCCATAAATCTCATAGTATCCTGCAATTCGGCATAAGCCGTCAAAAGACGGCTTATGCCATTTTTATTTTGTGATATAATAGTCCTTGAAAAATCAGGGAAGGACATTAAAATGCCAAGGATTTTGCTTGTAGAAGACGATATCAATATAGTTTCAAATCTTTCCGAATACCTGCGCGGCGAAGGCTTTGAAATCGATTCCGCCGACGGCCAGAGCCTGGCCATAGCAAAAATGGACGAGAAAAAATACGATCTGCTCCTTATAGACATATCCCTTAAGGAAGGCAATGGATTTGCTGTCTGCGCAGCCGCAAAGGCAAGGGGCATACCTGTTATATTCCTTTCGGCATCCGGGGATGAATACAGCGTTGTCACGGGTCTTGACATGGGAGCGGATGATTATGTCAGCAAGCCCTTCAGACCAAGGGAACTCCTGTCACGTATCAGGAATGTCCTGAGGCGAAGCGGCAGGAATCAGACTATTATCGAAATCGACAATATAAAGGTGGATACAGTAAAGGGAGTGGTGACAAAAAACGGGACCGAGGTTTTCCTGTCCGCCCTCGAGTACAGGCTGCTGCTCGTATTCCTGAACAACAGGGGCGTAGTAATGTCCCGCAGCAGGCTTCTTGAGGAGATATACGATATAGCTGGCGAGTTTGTCAACGACAATACCCTGACAGTGTATATAAAGCGCCTGCGTGACAAGATCGAGGATGACCCGCAAAATCCTGCAATAATAAAAACTATCAGGGGACTTGGCTACAAGGTCGGTGATTGAGTGGGCTATTTCAGAAATCCGGAAATCAAAAAAAGCGCTTTACTGTATATAACCGTGGCTGTCATTCTTACCGGTACGGGTTTCCTGCTGGGAACAGGTACCGGGCTTTTTGCTATGGCTGCGTCGGTATTCTACATATCGGCCCATTTTATAATGTCATACTCAAGGTATCGCAAAATAGCGGGTCTGGCCGATAAAATCGACCAGATCCTCCATGGGAAAGAAAAAATCGAATTCAGGGATTATTCAGAGGGAGAACTGTCCATACTGCAAAGCGAGATCCAGAAGCTTACCGTCCGATTCAGGGAACAGTCCCAGGTCCTTAAAAATGATAAAATTTACCTGGCCGACTCGCTGGCTGATATTTCCCACCAGATCAGAACGCCGCTCACATCCATCAACATAATATTATCACTCCTGTCCAACCCTGACTTGCCGGAGAAACGAAGGATAGAGCTGATAAAAGAGCTTGAAACGCTGGTTTCAAGGATAGACTGGCTTATAACTGCACTTCTGAAAATATCGAAGCTGGATACCGGAACGGTAAAACTTAAAAATGAAACGGTCCATGTTGACGAACTTATCAGGAAGGCTGTTGAGCCTATCGCTATACCAATAGAGCTTCGCGGGCAGGAACTGGATATCCGTATCCAGGAAGGAGCCTCATTTACAGGGGACTTTTCCTGGTCCGTCGAGGCAGTGGAAAACATACTGAAAAACTGCATGGAGCACACGCAGGAGGGCGGAACCATAAGCATTTCTGCCCATGAGAATCCCATCTACACCGAAATAATCATATCCGACAACGGTCCGGGCATTGATCCCCGGGATCTGCCGCACCTGTTTGAAAGGTTCTATAAAGGTAAAAATTCAGGCAGCAGCAGCTTCGGCATCGGTCTTGCCCTTGCCCGTATGATCATAACGAGCCAGAACGGCACCATAAAGGCGGAAAACCGCATGGAAGGCGGCGCCAGGTTCATTATACGGTTTTTCAAGGGCAATATGTAGTCGTATGTGACGTTTTAGTTATTTTCCAGTCACCAGCATGTCACCTTAATGGGGTAAAATTTAGCCTGGAACAGGCAGTGGACGGTAAACTGCGCATAACGGCTGCAGCCTGCAGGCGCACCGTTTTATAAGTCTGCCGTCCCCATGACAAAAATAACGGAGGTAATTATGGAAATACTCAGGGTTGAAAATCTCACAAAGATATACGGCAGCGGCGAGAACATGGTCAAAGCGCTGGACGATGTGTCATTCTCC
>DUSJ01000145.1 GCA_012842645.1 Clostridiaceae bacterium
ATACAACCCGGCAATTAACAAAGGGACACAGGTATTGATCCGGGCTTATGGCCGGCAGCATAGTATGGTCAGTTGATACCAGGGGAGTTGTCCAGAAAAAAACTCCACAACAACTTGACACTGTCCCTGATTAAAAATGACTATTGACTAAAAAATCGGATTATTGTAAACTTTAACATAACTTAATATTTATAAAGGCTGTGAAAAGAAGAGTAAGTAATATGAAGCGGTACAGAGAGCCCCGTCAGGTGAAAAGGGGAACGTGGAGTATTACTGAAGATGGTCTTGGAGCCGCGTACCGACTGCATTTTATAATGCACAGGCTACGACGGGAGTGCCCGTGACAGCACCGGAGTATCGATTTTATATCCGTACTCGCTGAGGCCCATATCGTGAGGTATGGGTAAAACAAGGTGGTACCGCGAAGCAGAAGCTTTCGTCCTTGATGTTTTACATCAAGGACTTTTTTATACCACTTTTTCAGCATGCGGAAAGGGAGAGTATGATGACACAGACCCCTATAATACAGCTTAAAAACCTTAACAAGACCTTTGGAACCGGCCAGGACGCGGTGGTTGCGCTGGACGACATCAACCTGTCCATATACCCGGGCGAGATCTTTGGGATCATCGGGCTGTCGGGCGCAGGGAAAAGCACGCTGGTAAGATGCATGAACCTTTTGGAGAGACCTACCGCGGGAAACGTTATTTTTGACGGGACCGATATCACCAATCTTTCCGACAGGGAACTTCGCAGCATCCGCCGTTCCATAGGCATGATATTTCAAAGTTTCAACCTTTTGATGCAAAGAACAGCCCTTGAAAATATCTGTTTTCCGCTGGAGATTGCAGGGGTGCCGAAGAAAGAAGCAAAGAAACGTGCAAGGGAGCTTCTGGCGACAGTAGGGCTGGCGGAAAAGGAGAAGGCCTATCCGTCGCAGCTTTCAGGGGGACAAAAACAGCGCGTTGCAATAGCCAGGGCCCTGGCGACGAACCCGAAAGTGATACTCTGCGATGAAGCAACCAGCGCCCTTGACCCGACCACGACCCAGTCCATACTGGCGCTTTTGAAGGAACTGAACCAGAAGCTTGGAGTAACGATAATCATCATTACACACGAGATGAAGGTCATCGAACAGATATGCAACCGTGTCGCCATCATTGACAAAAGCCATATCGAGGAAATCGGGGCCGTTGAAGATGTATTCCGTCATCCCAAGACCCTGGCTGCCAAAAAACTGATTTTCCCCAACGGCGATTTTTCCGAAGAGCTGACCGGAAAAGGAAAACTGCTGCGGCTGGTGTTTGACGGAAACACTGACCGGCCGATCATCGCCAACATGGTTTTAAAATGCGGCGCTCCTGTAAGCATAGTTTTTGCAAATACAAAGAAAATCGACGAAAAGATTTTCGGTCACATGATAATACAGCTCCCGGACAACGAGGAGAAAGTGAAGCAGATACTTGCCTATCTTGATATGGAGCAAATCACTTATGAGGAGGAGAGTAAAGATGTTCAGTGAAGATATGTTTTCCCTGATGGGAACAGGACTCCTCGAATCGCTTTATATGACTGTTGTATCAACTGCCATGGCATATTTTTTCGGGCTGCCCATAGGAATACTCCTGGTCGTTACCGATAAGGACGGGATAAGGCCGAATCCCGCAGTGAACAGGATAGTAGGCAGCATTGTCAACCTTTTGAGATCGGTACCGTTCATTATCCTTTTGGTGGCAGTAATGCCGATAACACGATTCATAGCGGGCACTACCATCGGATCGACGGCAACCATCGTGCCCCTGGTCATAGGAGCGGCTCCTTTCGTTGCGCGCCTGGTGG
Organism: Clostridiaceae bacterium; assembly: GCA_012842645.1. Taxonomy (GTDB): domain Bacteria; phylum Bacillota; class Clostridia; order DSM-8532; family DSM-8532; genus DTU059. The sequence goes on from DUSJ01000145.1 coordinate 1,840, forward strand.
AAAGCTCGGTAAAGGAGGTCGATCGGGGCGTCATAGAGGCGTCCCTGTCTATGGGTGCCTCGACCCTTGAAGTAATTTTAAAAGTGATGATTCCCGAGGCAAAGCCTTCGCTTATCGTCGGGGCGGCTATAGCTACGACAACGATCCTCAGCTATTCGGCAATGTCCGGCTTTGTAGGGGGAGGAGGTCTTGGAACCATTGCGATCAACTATGGTTATTACCGCTCCAGGACTGATATCATGCTCGTGATGGTAGCCATACTGATCCTGATAGTACAGGTTTTCCAGGAAATCGGCAACGTAATTGCCAGAAAATGCGACAAACGCATCAGATAATTTGACAGTAAATTCAAGAAGAAAAGGAGAGTTGATTATGAAGAGATTAGCAAGCTTAGTATTGATTCTGGTTCTTGTACTTACCCTTTTTGCAGGCTGCGGAAGCAGCAGCGTAAAAGGCTCCACCATTGTAGTAGGAGCAAGCGTTACACCGCACGCGGAAATACTTAACGTGGCAAAGGAAATCCTTGCTGAAAAAGGCATCACGCTGAAGGTGGTCGAGTTCACCGACTATGTGCAGCCCAACCTCAACGTGGAGAACGGGCAGCTTGACGCCAACTACTTCCAGCATGTCCTTTATCTTAACCAGTTTAATAAGGACAACGGGACACATATTGTTCAGGTAGCGGCTATACATTATGAACCTTTCGGGATCTATGCCGGTAAGACCAAGTCAATTGAAGAGTTGAAGGACGGAGCTGTAATCTCAGTTCCCAACGACGGGACCAATGAAGCCCGCGCTTTACTGCTGCTGGAATCACTGGGGCTCATCAAGCTCAAGGAGGGCGTAGGTACCACCGCAACAGTCCTCGACATTGTAGAAAACCCGAAAAATCTCGAGATAAAAGAGCTTGAAGCCGCCCAGCTCACCCTGTCCCTGCAGGACGTTGATATGGCGGTCATTAACGGAAACTATGCCATCCAGGCCGGGCTCAATGCCCTGACCGATGCCCTTGCCATCGAGGATAAGGATTCCGATGTGATCAGGAACAATTACACGAACATCCTCGCGGTCAAGGCTGGCAAGGAGAACGACCCTGCCATCCAGGAGCTTGTTAAGGCTCTTAAGAGCGAAAAGGTCAAAAACTTCATTAACGAAAGGTTCAAAGGAGCCGTTGTGCCGATGTTCTGATCTTTAGGATAAAGACCGCAGTATAACCGGCAGGAGCTTTTCCCGGTTTCCTGGGAGGTTCCTGCCTTTATATTTGTGTTTTTTTATGACTATATGGTATATTGGAAACAATAAGCCAAATATCAATCATCAGGCACATCGCAGGTGAAAACATGGTAATTACGGTAACTCTGAATCCTGCCGCAGACAGGACAGTCGAAATCAATAACTTTGAAATAGGCTCCGTAAACAGGATTGTTTCTGAGCGGACCGACGCCGGAGGCAAGGGTATAAATGTCTCCAAAACGATAAGAAGCCTTAACGGGAAAACAAAAGCGCTGGGAATTGCCGGAGGCCGGACTGGTCTTTACATCACGCAATACCTTGATGAGACGGGCATTGAGAACGAGTTTGTAAAGATCTCGGGCGAATCCAGGACCAACCTGAAAATCGTTGACAATATTAGAAAAACAATCACAGACATCAATGAACCGGGACCACTGATAACCGGCGAGGATGTTGAAAGATTTGAAAACATTTTATTTAAGCATATCGATAAGGGGTCCATATTCGTCTTTTCCGGAAGCGTGCCCGGGAGTATAGACAGAGGGATTTACGGCAAATGGATAAGAAGACTGAAAAAAGAAGGTATCAGAACCATACTTGACGCTGACGGGGACCTGCTTAAATACGGTATAGTCCAGGGGCCCTATCTATGCAAGCCTAATGTCAGGGAACTTGAAACCCTTGTCGGGAGAAGAATCGAAAGCCCGGCGGAGGCAGGCTTTCTGGGCAAAAAAATCCTGAAGGAAAATGGGATAGAGGTCATGGTGATCTCCCTGGGCGAAAAAGGAGCGCTGTTTATTAACAGGAATGATACCTTTTACGCAAGCGCCCTTGAAGTCGAAGTAAAAAGCACAGTAGGAGCAGGGGACGCTATGGTGGCAGCCCTGGCTTACTGCATCGATATGGGATACAGTATGGATGAGATGATCAGGCTTTCAATGGCTTCGGGAACGGCAGCGGTCATGTCGGCCGGAACAAAAGCGCCTTCTTATGAGCTCATAAAGGGACTGGCAGATAAGATAACGTACAGGAAATTATAATTCATATGTTCAATAGCCTGTTTATTTTGCTTGTACCAATGCCGGAAATGTGATATCATTTAAAACTGAAATTCCATGGGGGAGTAGTTTACGCTTTTTGGCGCGGTAAGTCAATATACTGGCAATGTTGCCTGGCTTACCATAATGAATGAGACTCATGGTATGGCTTTATGGCTGTA
>DUSJ01000146.1 GCA_012842645.1 Clostridiaceae bacterium
GGCATTGAAACTGTCGTCCTGATTCATCCTCATGTCAAGGGGCGCGTCGTGCTGGTAAGAGAATCCCCGTTCCCCTTCGTCAAGCTGATGGGATGAAACTCCCAAGTCAAGCAGAATACCGTCAACCGATTCTATCTTTTGTACCTCCAACACTTCTCTTATGTTTTCAAAGTTCGTATTCTCAATAACGACTTTTGCTTTTGTATCTATTTCTGAAAGCCTGCATTCCGCGGCTTTGACAGCGTTTTTGTCCTGGTCCAGGCCTATCAGCGTGCCTTCTGGTCCAAGTCGCCTGAGTATCCCGGCCGAATGACCCCCTCCGCCCAGGGTACAGTCCACGTATACTCCGTCAGGGCGGACAGCAAGGAATTCTATGCACTCCTCAAGCATGACGGGTTTGTGCTCAAACCCCATAACAGTTTCCTCATTCCATTAAAAATCAATGTTCAGCGATTCGAGTTTTCCTTCGATGTCCTCCTCGTCAGCTTCCATGAAGTTCTCTGCGCTCCATATCTCGATGCGGCTGACCATGCCGATGAATACTACATCCTTCTTAAGTTCGGCTTTTTCTCTCAGTTCGGATGGAATAAGGATGCGGCCCTGGCTGTCCATATCACAGTTGACAGCATTGGAGCAGAAATACCTGATTATGGCACGGCTGTCTTTCCTCGAGGTAGGAAGCTGCTGAAGTTTCTCGACGAATTTCTTCCATTCTTCCATTGGGTAGATGTAAAGACTTTTTTCCTCGGAGCCCCTGGTGAGGACGAAGCGGCCTTCAAGGTCGGCACGGAACGCGGCAGGCACAAACACACGACCTTTTTGGTCCAGTGAGTTTGTATATTTGCCTATCAGCAATTCCGGTCACCTCCTCCACTATCCTCCACTTCGCTCCACTTTACTTGTATTCTAACCCTAATATCGACACTCGTCAACCCCTCTGTTAATAATGCATTGGCAATAAAAAAAAGGCGTTCTGCGATGAACGCCTACCCCCCATTATCCGGGTTCCCGGAAGCAAGTACAATATATTGTACTTCATACTCAATGTTAATACAAAATATACTGAAACTTAATTTATCGTAAATGTAAGCTGTAATCAAGTTATTGATATTTTGTAACAAAATTTTAATAATCTCAGGCTTCAAACATGGGCCGCTGCCGCCTCATGGAAATATTGGCTATTATTCCTACCGCTATGTAACTGACAATGACCGACGATCCCCCGTAGCTGATGAACGGCAGGGGTATGCCTGTAACCGGGAGCATGCGGAGGTTCATCCCCACGTTCTCGACAAAATGGAAAAAGAACATCGCCATAAGGCCGATAACGGTATACGATCCGAACTTGTCCCTGGCAAACCTGGAAACATACAGGCATCTGAGCAGGAGCACCACGAACAGCAGGATAAGAAATGAAGCCCCGATAAATCCCCATTCCTCGCCGATCACCGCGAAGATGAAGTCTGTCTCGGCCTCAGGGACGAGTCTTGCAGCCTTTTCAGTACCTTTCTCCACGCCGGTCAGCATCCCCGAGCCTATGAAACGTATTGCCATACGGACCTGGTAGTCGGTCGACCTGGCGTAGGCCTCCGGGTTGAAGAAAGAGAGTATGCGGTTTATCTGGTACTCGTCGAATACCTTTTCCAGGACGCTGAACCACAGGACCGGCAGGGTTATCACCAGCACGGCAAGGCATGCCAGGATTATCCTGTATTTGATGCCGAATACGAATATCATGCAGGCAAGCATGAAAACATACACGATCGACGTGCCGAAATCAGGCTGGAGCAGGACCAGGCCGACAAGCAGGCCCGCGGAAACTGACAGCCATATGTAATTCAATCCTCCATTGCCCTGTTTTATCTTTTCGAGGAAAAAAGCCGCTATTATAGCCAGCGTCACCTTGCCAAGCTCCGAGGGCTGGAAGGATACCGGCCCGAGGGCAAGCCATGCCTGGCTTCCGGTCTCTTCTTTCCCCGTGCCTATGATCAGGACCAGCACCAGCAGCAGTACTGTCCCTATGAATATCAGAGGGCTCAGCAGCCTGATGTCCTTGTAATCCACCAGCATTATAATCACCATGCAGACCATCCCGATTATGGACGCTATTAGCTGTTTTTTGAACAGCGACGGCTGGTTCAGATGGGATGCCACGCTTTTCATGGCGATCAGGCCAAGGACATTCAGCACCATGGCTGTCACGATCACAATCCAGTCTATGTTCCTTATAAGCGATGGGCCTTTGTTTTCTTCAATTGATACCATATCGTACATCCTTACCGGTCATTGTTGTTTCGTGCCAAACAATGTAATATAGCGGCTGTGGCTGAAATTTGTCATCCTGATCGCCGCTTTATTTTTCATCAGCCTCCCCGGTCGGCTCGTTGTTATCCGGAGCTGTTTCTGCAATGTTTTCGGAACCGGCTGTTTCAGCATCGTCAGCTCCATGAGCAGCTGTTTCGTCGCTGCCGGAATCAGCTGATCCTGTGTAGTCAGAGCCAGTTGCAGCAGTATCGGCGTTCCCTGTTTCCGATATCTCATCGGTTGCCCCGGATGCTGCTTCCTCGGCTTTCAGCTTTTCAAGGACCTCGGCATATGCGCTGGGCTCGGCTTCCTCCTCCACGGTTTCAGCCATCTGGCTGCGTTTGACAAGGTACATGAGCCAGATAAGCGCGCCTATGAACACCACTGCCGAGAAAACCTGGTTGTACCGGATATTGCCCGTACCGAATTCGTCCGCCCTGAGGAATTCAAGGAGGAAACGGATAAGGCCGTAGCCCATGAGGTAAGAGGCCAGCACGCTGCCCTTTACCTTCCTGTTCCTGCGTATGCGCAGAAGGATTATGAATAATATTATATTCAGCAAGGATTCATATAAAAATGTCGGATGTACGGGGTCATTGCCTATGGTGCTGCCCGTCATACCCCAGGGGAGTTTAGTGACTTTTCCGTACATCTCCTGGTTTACAAAGTTGCCCCACCGTCCGATGGCCTGGGCAAGGGGAAGGTATACGCATGCGAAATCGCAGAAGTCAAGCATGTCAATCTTTCTCCAGCGGGAGAAGATATATACCGAAATGATGCCTCCTATAATCGCCCCATATATGGAAAGGCCGCCTTCCCAGATCTTGAAGATGCTCAACAGGTTGTTTTTGTAAAAGCTCCAGGAGAATATCACATAGTACAGCCTGGCACATATAACGGATATGGGCAGGGCGATGATGAACATGTCAATGATATCGTCGTCCTTTATCCCGAATTTTTTACTCTGCCTCATGGCCAGCGTCAGCGCCGCTATTATGGCAAGAGCGATTATCACCCCGTACCAGTGGACGCTCAGGGTGGTGCCGAAAATGTTCGGTATCAGGACCGGATTGACGGTAAACTTCTTTAAAAAATCAATCCCAAGGTTGGGAAAACCGATCCACGGCCCTTCAAAAACATCGAGAATATCGATAATATTTTGCATATCAATAACCTCCTCCATTTTGGGTCTCCCCCTTTATTGCAAAAGGCGCACAGGGAACGGTTCCCCTGTGCAGTTATATTTCTCTGTCTGAACCCTTCTTACATTTTATCATGTTTATTGCCATCCTGCCCGATATTTTTACAGCGGATTTATGACCGACAACGCAGCAGGATTGCTTAAAACCTCGCCGGCCACCTTGTTAATATAACCGGCATCCATTTCCTCGTACGCCCTGATCTCATCAAATAATCCAGTCCCGTTGAAATAGGAGTCAAGCATCTCGCGGGCGATATACTCCACCGAATTCAGGCTGCGGATGAAAAGACCTTCCTGGGATTTCCTTACCCTGTTGAAATCATCGTCTCTGATCCCCTTCGATGCTGCTTCTTTCAGGGCATCGGCGATGATCGCGGCAGCCTTTTCCGGGTTGGGAGACTGGCCTCCCCATACCATGTAACCGTAACTGGTGGTCAGGGAAACCTCGCACCTGAACGAATCGTTGATTAGGCGTTCGCTGTACAGCCGATCATAAAGCTCCGAGCTCCTGCCCATGATGGAATATAGCAATATTGAAAGAGCGGCACGCCTTTTAAGAAGCTCATAGCCTTCTGCCCTTACGTTGTCCTTGATGCCCATGTTGAACAAGGGCATCGATACGGCAAGCTTCTGCTCCGCATATTCCCTGTTAAGCCTTTCCGGCTCGTCAGGGTATTTTTTCTCGACTTTGCCCCTGTCTTTAAATTTTATCATGTCATTAGCTATTGAAAACACTGCTTCCGGGTCGAGGTCCGCCACCGCGGTTACTACCATGTTTGAGGGAGAGTAGAAGGTGTTGTAGCAGTCGTAAAGAAGCTCCCTGGTGATTTTAGCTATGCTTTCCACCGACCCGGCTATCTCCAGCTTGACAGGATGTTTAACATAAAGGCAGTCCAGCAGGTTGAAGAAGACCCTCCAGTCGGCGTTGTCCCTGTACATCATGATTTCCTGGCCTATGATGCCTTTCTCCTTCTCGACGCTTTCGTCGGTGAGGAAGGGCTTCTGCACGTAGTCGAGGAGCATCCTGAAGTTTTCCTCGAACAGGTCGGTGCAGGAAAAATAGTAGACGGTCTGGTTAAATGACGTGAAGGCATTCGGCGACGCGCCAAGCCTTGAGAACTTGTCCAGCATGTTCCCGTCTTCCTGTTCGAACAGCTTATGTTCAAGGAAGTGGGCGATCCCGTCAGGAACCTCGATCTCGCCTGCCCGTCCGGGCACCTTGAACACATTGTCCATGGAACCGTAGCTGGTCCCGAACATGGCGGTTTTTTTATAGTAATCAGGCTTCTTCACGTAAAGCACTTTCAGGCCTGTTTCATGCTCGTATTCGTATATGGTTTCACCAAGTCTTTCAGATGTAATGGTACGGTAATTCATACAGATTCCTCCTGTCTCCGGCCATCGGGCTTAAGAAAGTATATGGTATCCAGCTGCACTTTCTGTGCTACCCGCACAACATCGTCCATGGTAACGCGCTTGAGTTTTTCGGTCATGGAGTCGAAATCCTCCCCGCTTTCGATAAGATGCTGGCTGAGGAAGAAATCCACTATGCCTCGCTGGCTGTCCTGCATGGATTTCATACCGGTTTCGAGTGATTTCAGGGTTGCTTCCAGGACTTCCTTGCTGAAATTGCCCTTTTTCATGGCTTCGACCTGTTCGAGGATGATATCCTCTGCACGTTCGCGGTTTCCGGCATCTATCCCGCTCAGGATTATCATGAGCCCTTTGTATTTTTCAAGGACGGACTGGGCGTAATATGCAAGGCTGGCCTGTTCCCTGACATTCCTGAAAAGCTTGGAATGGGCGTCCCCGCCAAGGATGCCGTTGTATACAACCAGGGGATAGTAATCCTCGGACCCTGGATCTACGTGGGTCCTGAATCCCAGGCAAAGCTTGCCCTGGCTTACGTCCATATTTTCATGTATTTTTTTGACCTGCGTCACATCCTTGCTTTCCCAAGCGACAGA
>DUSJ01000147.1 GCA_012842645.1 Clostridiaceae bacterium
GTATTCACACAGTTTGAAAATGACGGCAATGGAAATTATGAGGAATTGCAGCAGAAAAACATTGATACCGGCATGGGCCTTGAGCGCCTGGCCTGCGTCATGCAGGGAGTGGACAGCATTTTCGAGGTTGACGCGATCCGCGCAATCCTTGACCACGTATGCAGGATTGCCGGTACGGAGTATGGCAAAGAGTACAAGAAGGATGTTTCCATACGCGTTATAACCGACCATGCAAGAAGCGTCACCATGATGGTTTCCGACGGTATCCTTCCTTCCAACGAAGGCAGGGGCTATGTACTGAGAAGGCTGCTTCGCAGGGCCGCCCGTCACGGAAGGCTCCTTGGAATAAACCGTGTGTTCCTGTCGGAAATCGTGGATACCGTTATCGAGTGCTTCGGAGGGGCTTATCCCAATCTCGCGGAGAAACAAGATTATATCAAAAAGGTGGTAAGCCTTGAGGAAGAGCGCTTCTATGCGACAGTGGACCAGGGCATGGTTATTCTTGAAGACTACATGAAACAGGTGAAGAGCAGCGGGTCTGAACAGCTGACCGGGGAAATGGTGTTCAAGCTTCATGACACCTATGGCTTCCCGCTGGACCTTACCCGCGAAATCGCCGCTGAAAACAATCTTACGATAGACGAAGAAGGTTTCCGCAGGGAAATGAGGATCCAGAAGGAAAAAGCCAGGGAAGCCCACAAGAGCAGGGAAGGCTCGGCCTGGGAAAGGGATCTGTTCGCCAATACCGACAAGACCGCAAAGACAGTTTTCACCGGGTATACGAATTATACCGATGAAGGTACAGTGCAGTATATCGTCATTAACGACGAGCTTGCCGAAAGCGCCCAGCAGGATGACGAAGTAATGATAGCCCTCGACAGAACGCCTTTTTATGCGGAAAGCGGCGGCCAGGCCGGAGACACTGGAATCATATACAACTCCAACTTCAGGATGGAAGTCAGGGACTGCCAGAAGACTGCAGACGGCAAGTATCTCCATATAGGAAAAGTGGTTAATGGCGGAGTACAGGTCGGTGACAAGGTAACTGCTTCGATCGACGCGGCAAAGCGTAAAGCTACCGCCAGGAACCATACGGCAACCCATCTGCTCCATAAAGCACTGAAGAATGTGCTTGGCGACCATGTAAACCAGGCCGGATCGTTTGTCAACTATGAAAGGCTGCGTTTTGACTTCACTCATTTCTCAGCCATGACCAGGGAACAGATAGAGGCTGTTGAAAACGAAGTCAATGAGAAAATCCTTGAAAATCTTAAAGTCAGTACAGAGGAAATGACAGTAGACGAGGCCAAAAAATCCGGCGCTACCGCCCTGTTCGATGAGAAGTACGGCGAACTGGTTCGTGTGGTTTCAGCTGGGGATTACAGCAAGGAATTATGCGGAGGAACTCATTTGAGCCATACCGGTGAAGCCGGTCTTATAAAAATAGTGTCCGAAAGCGGCATATCGGCCGGAGTAAGAAGAATAGAAGCCCTGACCGGGTTCAATGCCATAAATTATTACAAGGATAAGGAGAACATACTCAAAGAGGCGTCAGAGGCAGCTAAATCTTCCGTGGAAGATATAGTGAACAAGATAGAAAACCTCTATGACGAGATCAGGATCACCAGGAAGGAACTTGAGGAAATCAGCGCGAAAATGGTGAACAGCTCGATGAACGGTATCATTGAGAACGCAGCAGAAGTGAAAGGCATGAAAATCGTTGCCGCAAAACTCGAGAACCTTGACATGAACGCGCTCAGGAACGCTTCGGATACTGTCAGGAACAAGATCGGTTCCGGCGTCGTGATACTTGCGTCGGCGAAGGACGGAAAGGTCAACCTAATAGTTTCTGCCACGAAAGATGCTGTTAACGCCGGCATACACAGCGGCAACATCATAAAGGAAGCCGCGTCGGCCTGCGGAGGCGGCGGAGGCGGACGGCCAGATATGGCCCAGGCGGGCGGAAAGGATCCTTCGGGCATTGACAAGGCCATCGGGATCGCCAAAGAAAAAGCCATCCAGATGCTTGGACAGTAATGAAACTTGCAGCTGCGCTTAAATCGCATGCAGGCACGCTGCCTTACAATAATCCATAGGGAGCTGATACAATGGAAAACTGCATTTTCTGCCGTATTATCAAGGGAGAGATCCCTTCGACCAAGGTTTACGAGGATGAATACGTCGTAGCCTTTAAGGACATTAAGCCGGTAACTCCCGTTCATGTCCTTGTCGTTCCCAAGACACATATCGGCAGTCTCGAAGGCCTTAACGACGGGAATATTGAAAATGTGGTCCACATCCACCGCGCTATAAAGAAGGTCGCAGAGATCACCGGAATCAGCAAGGACGGATACAGGGTGATAGTAAACTGCGGTGAAGGCGCCGGACAGACAGTTTTTCACCTTCACTACCATATCCTTGGCGGGACAAAACTGAACGAGAGGCTAATATAGGCCAGTGCGGGATGGCGTGGTAAGTTGTAAAATTAATTGCCCAAACATGATAAAAAAGAAGTGACTCAAATCAGAACCTCTGATAATGTTTTAAGTGACAAA
>DUSJ01000148.1 GCA_012842645.1 Clostridiaceae bacterium
AACGTCAAGTTCGAGGTGCGTACAGTTCTTCATCGTCTTCCTGAGCGCATTGTAAACATCCTTTGGCAAGCGCTCTTTCATGACCTGGTCGTTGAATACCATGCATCCGAAAATTTCCTTGATGTTCTTATCAGCCATTTATAATTCCCTCCTTCAGAGCAATCAAAAAAGAAAAGGCGCCGCGGATTATTATATCCACAGCACCTTTGCTGTACACCAAAAGTTTAACATGACTTACAGTGAACTGTCAACATTTTTTTTACTATTTTGCAACTTTACTTTATATGAACTTGCAAATAATAATAACAGTCAAAATGACCGGACCATCCCGCCTGTTTTTATCCTTATTGGATCGCAGCAGACCATATACGCTCCAAACCTGTACAACATACACATTAGAACAGTTGCTTAATCCGGAAAGCCACATGGAGACAATAGAGTTTCAACTGTTTGAATGTTTCATGCAGCCAGTTGACAACCATGCTTCTTTGCAATATTATATTATAAAAATTTCATAAAAATATTGACATTAACATAGCTATATAGTATCATAAGCAGTATGAACAAAGGCGTTCATCAGATAGTGTCATAAGGTTGGGCAACCTGTCTGTTGCTTCTCTTTGATACTATGTGATGAACGCCTTTGGTTATGATTGGATTTTTTGATTGGAGGTATGGCTTCTTGAGGGAAGGAATGTTCAGAAATCCGTCCGGATGCGCAATATCGGGAATTTTCTCGAGGTCCGGCAGGCGTTTTTCAGGCAAGACCATCATAGATTCCATCTCCGTAATGAGGGAGCGTTCCAACGGCCTTGGCGGCGGTTTCGCCGCATACGGGATATATCCTGAATATAAGGATTACTATGCGTTCCACATTTTTTATGAGCACAAATCAGCGAAAAAGGAATGCGAACAGTTTATAGAAGAGCACTTCGATATTATAAACCTTTCCAAGATCCCGACGAGAAAGATCCCTGAGATAAAGGACGAGCCCCTTATCTGGAGATATTTCGTAGCGCCGCTTCCCACCAAGCTGGCCGACAGCCAGCTCGATGACAGGGAATACGTGGCAAGATGCGTGTTCCGGATAAATACAAGGATCGATGGCGCATATGTGTTCTCCAGCGGAAAAAACATGGGAGTATTCAAAGCCGTGAGCTTTCCGGAGGATGTAGGACGGTTCTATAAGCTGGACGAATATGAAGGATACTGCTTTACTGCCCATGGCCGTTATCCCACGAACACTCCCGGCTGGTGGGGAGGAGCCCATCCCTTCGCGCTTCTCGACTATTCCGTTGTCCATAACGGAGAGATCTCATCCTATGATGCCAACCGCCGGGCCATTGAGATGCACGGATATAAATGCACGCTGCTGACAGATACAGAAGTAATAACTTACATAATAGATTACCTCCACAGGAGAGTAGGGCTTACGCTTAAGGAAATCTGCTCGGTGATCGCCGCGCCGTTCTGGTCGACCATTGAGGGCAGGCCCCATAAGGAAAGGGAGGAACTTGAATACCTTAGGAATGCTTTCGACTCATACCTGATCACTGGGCCGTTCTCGATAATAGTTGGCTTCGAGGGAGGGATGATGGCCTTAAACGACCGGTTGAAGCTAAGAAGCATGGTTGTAGGCGAAAAGGATGACATGGTATATGTGGCCAGTGAGGAGGCGGCCATAAGGGTCATACAGAACGACCTTGACAGGATCTGGTCTCCGAGGGGCGGCGAAGGCGTGATCGTGACACTGTCATCCGTCGCCGGGAAAAAGGATTCAGTACGGGCTCAGGCCCGCTGATACCAGGGTGAGACTTTCACTACCCCGCGACATAATACCATTCGCTGCTGTAAACAAGAATTTTACGCTCTCGTTTTTACTGTAAAGGGAGGCAAGGCTTAATGGCTATAGAATATATTTATCCAGATTACGAGATAGTCCGGGATTACAACCGGTGCATAGTCTGCCGGGTCTGTGAGCGACAGTGCGCCAACGAGGCGCACGAATACCTGGCCGACAGCAACAAGATGACGGCTGACAATGCAAAATGCGTCAACTGCCACAGGTGTGTTTCGCTGTGCCCCACAAGGGCATTGAAAATCGTGAAGAGCGACCATACTTTCAAGGAAAACGCCAACTGGTCCAATAAAAGCATCAAGGAAATATACAAGCAGGCGGACAGCGGAGGTGTTTTGCTGTCCAGCATGGGCAACCCCGAAAACTATCCTGTTTACTTCGACAAGATACTGCTTAACGCGTCCCAGGTGACAAACCCTTCCATCGACCCTCTGCGTGAACCCATGGAAACGAGGGTATACCTTGGTGCCAAGCCCGGCATTATCGAAAGGGACGAAAAAGGAAGGCTGAAAAATAACCTGAAACCTCACATACAGCTTTCCATGCCTGTCATGTTCTCTGCCATGAGTTACGGTTCCATCAGCTATAACGCCCATGAGAGCCTGGCAAGGGCGGCCGCCGAGCTCGGGATACTCTATAATACCGGTGAGGGCGGCCTTCACGAGGACCTTTACAAGTACGGAAAGCACACCATCGTCCAGGTAGCTTCGGGGCGTTTCGGCGTACATAAAACTTATCTTAACAGCGGCGCCGCCATAGAGATCAAGATGGGACAGGGGGCCAAGCCTGGCATAGGAGGCCATCTTCCCGGCGCAAAGATCGTGGGTGACATTTCAAAGACCCGAATGATACCCGAAGGCACAGACGCGATATCGCCAGCTCCCCATCATGATATTTATTCCATCGAGGACCTGAGACAGCTGGTCTATTCATTGAAGGAAGCTACCGCCTATACCAAGCCGGTAATAGTAAAGATAGCGGCAGTGCATAATGTGGCTGCCATTGCCAGCGGTATCGCGAGAAGCGGAGCCGATATTATTGCCATCGACGGCTTCCGGGGCGGAACGGGAGCCGCGCCTACAAGGATAAGGGACCATGTGGGCATACCCACAGAGCTTGCACTGGCAAGCGTAGATAAAAGACTGCGTGACGAAGGTATCCGCAATAACGTGTCCATTGTCGTGGGAGGAAGCATCCGCTCCAGCGCCGATGTTGTAAAGGCTGTCGCTCTTGGAGCAGATGCCGTATATATTGGAACTGCGGCGCTCATAGCGCTGGGATGCCATTTGTGCAGAAGCTGCCATACAGGGAAATGCAACTGGGGCATTGCAACCCAGCGCAAGGACCTGGTGAAGCGCCTTAATCCGAATATTGGATACAAAAGGCTCGTGAATCTCATGAAT
>DUSJ01000149.1 GCA_012842645.1 Clostridiaceae bacterium
CCCATCAGCAGGATGTTGCTTTTCTGCTGTTCAACATCCGAACGCGGGCCCTCGCTGTATATACGCTTGTAATGATTGTAAACGGCCACGGATAAGGTCCGTTTCGCCTTTTCCTGGCCGACCACGTACTCGTCAAGTATCCTCTTGATCTCTCTCGGCTTTGGAACCTCATCAAGGGGTTTGTCAACCTGGGTGTCTTCGAACTCTTCCTCGATGATCTCGGAGCATAACTCGATACACTCGTTACAGATATATACGCCGGGACCGGCGACTATCCGGTTGACCTGCTCCTGTGACTTGCCGCAGAAAGAACATTTTACCTGCTTTTTTTCATCATATCGCGCCATTTTAGCCCCCCTTTGCCCTTGGTTCCATCACCTGGTCGATCAGCCCGTATTCCCTGGCTTCGACCGCGTTCATGAAATAATCCCTCTCAACGTCGATCTCGATCTTTGAAAGGGGCTGTCCCGTCCTTTCGCTCAATATCTCGTTCAAACGCTGTTTCATCTTGATAATCCACTCGGCGTGGATCTTTATATCGGTGGCCTGTCCCCTTGCGCCGCCTATGGGCTGATGTATCATGATGGTGCTGTTGGGCAATGCGAAACGCTTGCCTTTTGTGCCAGCCGCAAGGAGGAACGCGCCCATGCTCGCTGCCAGGCCCACGCAGATTGTAGAAACATCGCATTTCACATGCTGCATGGTGTCATAAATAGCCATTCCGGCCGTAATGGAGCCGCCCGGACTATTTATGTATAGCTGGATGTCCTTGTCAGGGTCTTCGGCTTCCAGGAACAGCATCTGGGCTACTACAAGGCTTGCAGTCACATCATTGACTTCATCGCTCAGAACTATTATTCTATCTTTCAGGAGCCTCGAGTAGATATCGTAGGACCTCTCGCCCCTGCTGCTTTGCTCTATGACTATAGGCACCAATGACATAATCCATACCTCCTTATCATTAATCCGAATATGGTACTCTATATAGGTTGCCTAAGCAACATTGGTTTTAGTCAGTTTTCCCGGAAAGAATTCATTTTTTTGCGCTGTCAACAAGCAGCTGTATTGTTTTCTTCCGTTCAATTGATTCCTTAATATATTCTATATCGTCATCATGCAAATGTTTCTTCAATTCCTCAACCGGCTGGTTGTACCTGGCCGCCATCTGCTCCAGCTCGGCATCATATTCTTCCGGCGTGGCGATTATGTTTTCGACTTCCGCGATCTTATCAAGAACCAGGTGTGTCTTTACATCCTGAAGAGCATTCTCACGGTAATCGGACCTGATCTTTTCGATATCGGTATCCATCATTTTCGCATATTTCTCGAGGGTGATTCCCTGGTAGCGAAGCTGCAGGTCAAGCTGGCGCATCATATCGTCAAGCCTGCGGTTTACCATTACCTCGGGTATATCGCATGTGGCGTTGTCAACGGCCTTCTTTATAAGATCATCCTCGAACTTTCTTTCGGCTCTTGCCTGGGCCTGCTCGGTGAGCTTTTTCCTGATGTCAGCCTTGAATTCCTCGAGGGTCTCGAATTCGCTGACATCCGATGCGAACTCATCGTTCAGTTCGGGAAGCTGCCTGACCTTTATGTCATTGATCTTTACCTTGAAAACAGCAGCCTTGCCCTTGAGTTCATCAACGTGGTAATCCTCGGGGAAAGTTACGTTCACATCGATCTCATCGTTTATGTTCGCGCCGACGAGTTGTTCTTCGAACCCCGGGATGAATGTCCCCGAACCGATCTCAAGGTTATATCCCTTTGCTTCTCCGCCCTTGAACGGCACTCCGTCCACGGTGCCGAGGAAATCAATATTCACAGTGTCGCCGTTAGCGACGGGACGGTCTTCCACAGCTACAAGCTTCGCGTTCCTCTCGACTATCCTGTTGAGCTCTTCTTCAATATCCTCTTCGGTCACCACAACAGGTTCCTTTTCCACTTCAAGGCCTTTGTAATCGCCAAGCTCTACCTCGGGCCTGACTGTGACAGTAGCCGTAAATACCAGGGGTTTGCCGCTGCCTATCTGGATTATATCTATTTCAGGCCTGTCGACAGGATGGATGTCGTTTTCCTCAACAGCTTTATCATAAGCGTCCGCGCATGCGAAGTTGATGGCGTCCTCATACAGGACCTGTTCGCCATAGTACCTTTCAACCATCTTCCGCGGAGCCTTGCCTTTCCTGAACCCGGGAATATTGAAACGGGACTTGTTCTTGCTGAAGGCTTTATCCATGCACTGGTCAAAAA
>DUSJ01000150.1 GCA_012842645.1 Clostridiaceae bacterium
GTAATCGGCAACATATATTATTTTTTCAATAAGGTTCATTCCAGCCTTTCCGGTAGTATGCCACCTGATCGCTCCAAGGATTTCTTCATCGGTGACCCCATAAACGGTTCTTGCCAGGTGCTCCCCAATTATGCCATGGAGGAGCTTGGTCTGCATAAGCTCTATCTCGTCGGCTTTATATCCTATTTTACGGATGTATTCCCTTGCTGCATCCCCCTTGAAGTTTTTGCCGCAGTCATGAAGTATCCCGGCCAGGCGGGCTTTTTCGGCGTCGGCCCCATAGTGTTCCGCAAGCGACACGGCAACATCCATAACATTTACGGAATGCTGGTATCTTTTGCTGTCCAGTTCATGTTGAAGTATTTCCATAATAGTATTCAGTTCCATAAATCTATGCCACCATCGTCTTTAGTGCCGGAGCTCTGCAAGCGCTCCTTCATAAACTATTTCCTGCTTCCGACATCCATATTTCTGTCATCTTTTTGGTAAAGCCCGTTTCTATATATATAAGCCTCGACAGCAGGAGGGACGAGGTATTTTATCGATAAGCCTTTCGCGACTCGTTCCCTGATATCCGTCGACGAAAAGTCCAGTGCCTTGCCTGAATACTTCATTATC
This sequence comes from Clostridiaceae bacterium, assembly GCA_012842645.1. Classification (GTDB taxonomy): domain Bacteria; phylum Bacillota; class Clostridia; order DSM-8532; family DSM-8532; genus DTU059. The sequence goes on from DUSJ01000150.1 coordinate 619, forward strand.
CTTGCGCCGAACTGGCTGACAAGTTTTATTATTGTATTTTCAAGGTATTTTTCCTGCGTGTCGGGCCTGGGAGCCACTATTATTTCGGCAAGCCTGAATATATCCTCGTAATTCTTCCACGTTTCGATCTGGACAAGCGAATCCGCTCCCATGATCAGGAACAGTCTTTTCTGCTCGCCATATATCTTTCTCAGTTCCGTCAGAGTATCTACAGTATATGAAGAGCCTTCCCGCCTTAATTCCATATCGCTGGCCTCAAAGTACGGGTTGTCCGCAACAGCCAGCCTGACCATTTTCAGCCTGTCGTAGGCTTCGGCTATAGCCATGTCGGTTTTATGAGGAGGAATCCTTGCAGGTATGATCAATATTTTTTCGAGACCGAACTCTTCCCTGATACCCTCGCACATGATCAGATGGCCGTAATGTATAGGGTTAAAAGTTCCCCCCATTATTCCTATCACTTTAACACCTTCTATAACCAGCTCTTTGTATAAATCCTCGATCCGAACGGAACCAGGGATAGTTTAGCCAGTTTGAAATGCTGTTTCCCGAAAGGAATGCCCACTATGGTAAGGCATAAAATCAAGCCAGCGACCAGATGGGTTATGCAGAGTTCCCAGCCCAGGAACATTATCCAGATGATATTGCCTACAAGACCGCCAAAACCGAATCCTTTTATCTCTACATCCCGTCCGAAAGGAGAAAGAATAAAGGAAGCAATCTTGAAACATTGTATGCCAAACGGGATCCCGATAAATGTTATGGAGCATATCAACCCGGCTATGAACCACAGCACTGCCGCTACCAGTCCGCCGCAGACAATCCAGATAATATTGCCGAGCAAATGCATTATGTCACCTCCGTTAACCGCCTTTTCATCAGTATATCACATTGCATCAATATAAAAAACCCGTCCAGACCTGGACAGGCACGGCTGTTCCGATAACCGGTATCATTTTATTTTAAAGCCTTTATCCTCTATGGTCTCCCTGATTATCTCGTAACTTAGCCTCTCGTCATCATACTCCACAGCGACGCGTCTGGCGTTTATATCCACTATGACATCAAACACACCATTTAACACCATTAGGGAACTTTTAACCAGTTCGGCAGCTTCGGCAGATGAAATCCCCTCTACATTGAATGTTTTATTTTGAACGGACATTTTATCACCTCACAAAGTAGTAAAAAAATTATATAATATTGTTCAAAATATGTCCATGACCAATATTCCTTCATTTTCCGGAAAATCGTGAACGGACATCTCTCAGAATATTAAGCAGGGCAGTGAAATACCCGGGAAGCGGCGCCTCGAATATCATTTCCTCGTTGGTGACAGGGTGTTTCAGCCTCAGGTATCTGGCATGAAGGACCTGTCCGCCGGTATCCATAAGGGAACACTTTTTCCCGTATAATTCGTCACCGGTAACAGGATGTCCGATTGAAGCCATATGGACTCGTATCTGGTGTGTCCTTCCTGTTTCCAGTTCGCACTGCAGCCATGTATGGGTCGGGAATCTCTCAATAACCTTGTAATGTGTTACCGCAGGTTTCCCGTTCTTATAGTTCACCGCCATCTTTTTCCTGTTGACCGGGTGACGCCCGATGGGCGCTGAAATGGTTCCTGAATCTGTTTTGACAACACCGTCTACTATCGCTTCATAGGTTCTCCTGATGAGGTGCTTTTTCAATTGATCCGACAAGCCAAGATGGGCTTCGTTGCTTTTTGCTATCACAAGCAGCCCCGTGGTGTCCTTATCGATCCTGTGGACTATACCCGGCCTGATAACTCCGTTTATGTCCGAAAGGGAATCCCTGCAATGATGAAGCAGAGCGTTGACCAGGGTGCCTTCCTTATTTCCTGCGGCGGGATGTACAACCAGGTTTTTTGGTTTGTTGATTACGATGATGTTGTCGTCTTCGAAAACTATGTCCAGCGGAATGTCCTGGGCCTTTACTTCAAGCGGTTCCGGTTCTGGCACCGTTACCTCGATGGTCATACCGGCCTTAACTTTTGTCCCGCACTTGGCGGCAGCGCCGTCAACGGTCACCATGCCCTCCTCTATCAGTTTCTGGATATGGCTTCTGGATACCGTGCCCAGCCTTGAGGCAAGAAATGCGTCCAGTCTCCTGCCTTCATCGCCGGTCTCGACAACGATGACCTCAGTCCTGCTTTCCATCGGACACCTCGTCAGCCTTCGCAGGAGTTTTTTCTGGTTCTCTGTAGATAAAAACGATGTATATGATAAAAAGGAACGCTCCGACATTTATACAGATATCTGCCGCGTTGAACACGGGAAAATCGTATCCGAACGGGTAAAAGTCGAGAAAATCGACCACGTAGCCCCTTATAAGCCTGTCAATAAAATTGCCGACCGCCCCGGATATGATCAGGGCAAGCGCCATCCTTGCTACCCGGTTTTTGTTCTTTATAAAATACCAGGTCATTAATCCCACAGCCGCGATGGTAAGGATTATAAAGAACCACCTGAAATCCTGGAGGATGCCGAATGCAGCCCCCCGGTTCTCAACGTACGTCAGGTAAAAAAAATCCTTGATAACGGGAAACTTGTTGAACTGAAGCCTGTTGACCAGGACGTACCACTTGGTGGCCTGGTCGATCCCGATCAGCGCCAGTATCAAGATAATCCATAACATTGCCAATTCCTCAATTCTTCTTATTCGACCGTAACGCCTGTAAAATAGTGTTTCAGTATCTGGTCATAAGTATAACCTTTCAGCGCGAAACCTTTTGCTCCTTCCTGGCTCATGCCGACTCCATGGCCCCATCCTCTTCCGGTCAGGATGAACGTGCCTTTTGGCACATTGCTGCTTCCCGTACCCGTTATAACTGCAGGTCCGTTTGCGCCCATCACGGTCACAGAAC
>DUSJ01000151.1 GCA_012842645.1 Clostridiaceae bacterium
AGTGGCCGGAAAGGCCATCGCCGAGTGTATTGAGGGCGAGACTGTAGTTTTCGCCTATGTGGGGCTGACCGGGTACCAGGAATTCCAGGAACGCTTCGGGATGGTCGCGGGCAACAGTTATATCAGGGTCTGCGCCGAGGTATTCAAAAAGTTCATTTCAGAAAATATCATCCCGCTGAGATGGTGGGGTTCCGACTTCCTGTTCATCGTTAAAAAAGTAAAAAGTCTGAAATCTTTCAGAAAAGAAGCTAAGGACATCCTGAACAAGCTTGAGAACTATGTCGGCGAGGTGGACGGCATAGCGGTGACATTCCCCATGGCGCTGGGGTATGCCGCATATGGCGTTCATGGCACCAGCCCGGCCGAACTGCTCGAATATGCTTCTTTTGCCGAGCATGAAGCCCTGCGGGAGGTGGCCATAAGCCCTAACGAATTCAACAGGGAGCGGTTCGATGATGCCCACAAGGCAGCGCTGAGGCGGACATTCATTAAGGATATAATCGACAGGAACCAGCTGAGCATTGTATTCCAGCCCATCGTATCCCTGAGGACGGGCGAACTGTTCGGTTTCGAGGCCCTCTCACGTCCCATGAACCCTATGTACGCCAACATATCGGAACTTATCGATGACGCCGAGGCATCGGGACATTATGTCATCCTTGAAAAGAGGATGGTCTATAATGCCCTTGACTCATACATGGAAAGAGACCCTAAGTACAGGGATCACTTTCTTTTCATCAACACGGCTCCTTATGCGACCCTTGACGAGAAAGACTACAACGATATACGCGACCGGTATTTCGGCCATATGAAGGTTGTTTTCGAAGTTATTGAAAGGAACCGCATGGAGCCCGACGAAATAAACCTGAGAAAATCCATCGTGACCAAGGCCGGAGCAAAGTTCGCCCTTGACGATTTTGGTTCGGGATACTCCAATCACCTGGCGCTCCTGGCGCTGGAGCCGGATATCATAAAGATTGACAGGGAACTTATCAGGAAGATCGACGATGACCTTAGGAAGCAGCATATGCTTGAAGATATCATCAGCTATGCAAGGTACCGCGGTACCCGTGTCCTGGCCGAAGGCGTGGAGACCCAGGGAGAGCTTGAAGCGCTCTGCCGCATGGGCGTGGATTACGCGCAGGGATATTTCACCGGAAGGCCAAGCGCGGTATTGCAGGACCCCGATCCGAGGGCTGTTAAAATCATAAAAAGCATCAACCACAAGAACCGGATCGATATGGGACAGGTATACATCATTATCGAGAAAGCGCTCGCCTTCGTAAACAAAAGATATGCGGACAATCTTTCCATTTCGACGTTCCTTACTATGAAACTTGGAAAGAGACTGGGGTTCGACACGGATAAGATCACTGCCCTTGTTATCACAGCCATCTTCCATGACATAGGCATTCTTTATCCCGGCTGTGAAGAATGGAGACCGGATATTTACAGGAACGTGTCGGGGCACAGTATTTTCTCGTATCTTCTGTTCAAGGAATTCTCGCCGTATCCCGAGTACGCCCCCGCGATACTGTACCATCACAGGAGGTTTCCCGATTATAACGCCGGCAATAACGACGGTATCATAAACAATATAGCAGTGCCGGACGAAGCTTACCTGCTGTCCCTGGCCGAAGCGGCGGCAGAAGCCATTACGGGAGGCGATCCGGCCAGCGCCGCTGACAGGGTGATATCAAGGATCGAAGGCAACGGGTTCAAGCCTGAATACAGGGAAGCCTTCGGCTCCCTGTGCCAGGAGGATATTATAAGCAGGATTGTATCGGGAGAATACCGGGACGATCTCCTTGCATACATAAAGTCCATAAAGATAAGCAAGGCTGAGACTGAAAGCCTTATAAGGACATTTATTTACGCGGTTTCATTCAGGTCGCCATACTGCTATTCCCACCCGAGGCTCATGGAAACTACTGTAAATCTCCTGGGACGAATGACAAAACAAAACTGGAATCTTCTTGAGAAGGTACGGGCGGCAGCTCTCCTGTATAACCTGAGCATGCTGGTGATGGAAAAGGAAACTCTTGAGAAGGAACATTCGCCGAAGGAACTCCATGACCTGCTGCATGGATCAATGAACGCCATTAACGAGGTCCTGGAAGAAGCGGAACTTCATGATGTAGTAGCCATGTTCAGGGGCGCCACAGGAGAAAAGACTGTCACCGGCAAGCATACGCTCATGGGAAAAGACATCATAAGCGGGTCGAACATGCTGAATATTGCCGATATATACGTATCCATAATGGAGCAGAGAAGCAGTAAATATGATATGTCAGGCACCGATGCGTTCGAAGAGCTGAAAAACCTGGCAAAGACAGAAAACCTGTATTACCCGATGATCGAACTGATGGAGGAGTACATCGAGGACATAGAAGCGCGGGTCAAGGCTATCCAGACTGATTTTGCAAAACAATACGGGTATGTCGTCTTAAAGTTCGAAGAAATGAAGAAGTACCTGGCTGCGGGAAATTGATTAATTTCAATAAAAAAGTTAATAATAATGTCGTAAAGGAAAACTTTTTCATGGATACGGATTTCTGCCAATCCGTCAAACGTTCATGGATAAAGGCTTTCGGCCAGGCTTCTTTGACTTTTTGAATTAACTGTTGTATACTGAATAATAAGCAGTTTTGATCTCCTTGATAAAGCATGACAGCGATGCCATAGTTTCATACATATGATGGCCTTATCCTGCCCGGTAAGGCCGGGATGAAATTATGTGTGCTTAAGAAGGAGCTGTTATTTATGTTTAAAATCGGGGATAAAGTAGTTTATCCTATGCATGGCGCGGGAATTATCGAGTCAATAGAAGAGAAAGAGATCCTCGGCGAGCGCAAGCGCTATTATGTCATGAAAATGCCCATCGGAGACATGAAAGTCATGATTCCCATCAACAACGTGGATTGTATCGGTATACGTGATGTTATAGATCGCAATGACGCTGATAAAGTCTTTAAGTCACTGGAACAGAAATGCGACGAGCAGTCGTCGAACTGGAACAAAAGATATCGTGAAAACATGAATAAAATAAAAAGCGGAAATGTCTTTGAAGTCGCAGGCGTCGTTAAAAGCCTGCTTCTGAGAGAGAAAACGAAAGGTCTGTCCACCGGCGAACGCAAGATGCTCAACAGCGCGAAACAGATACTGATCAGCGAACTGGTTCTTGCAAAGAACATGAATCCTGCCGAAGTGGAAAACATGATCAATGCCAGGATAAGGACCTGACCGTCAATTCATGTGGAGTATTCAAGGGGAGTTAGCATGCTGGAGAAAATATTGAAATATGCGTTCGGGCTCACAGGGGCCTTGACAGCGATGACACTGGTAAGGCTGTTAATGATCCGGAACGGCATGGAGGAACAGCTCACCACTGTTTACGGCATAGGGATTATCGTTTTTGCTTCGCTGGTCCTCGGAATCATTATGTTTTTCCTTGGCGGAAAGGTAATATCCGTTACTTCGGGCCTCGTTGACAGGATAGAAAACTCGCTTCAGAAGATCACGCTGTATGAACTCCTGATTGGCGCCTGTGGGCTTATTGCCGGCCTTATCATAGCCAATCTTATTTCCATCCCGCTGTATAAAATCGAGGTCATAGGGGTTCCCATATCCATAATAATCAATATTCTTTTTGGAATCTGCGGTATCTATTTCACTGTTGTAAAAAGAAACGAGAATATTTTTGACGCTTTCGGCAAAAAAAGGACTGCCCATTCGGTCAAGCTACTGGATACGAGCGCGATAATTGACGGACGTATTCTCGATTTAAGCAGGACAGGCTTTCTTGAGGGAGAACTCGTGATCCCCGGGTTCGTCCTTGAAGAACTGCGGCACCTGGCCGATTCCGCCGACGACATCGTCAGGGCGAAAGGCCGCAGGGGTCTTGACGTACTGAACCTGCTGAAAAGCGATGCGAAGATCCCCGTTACCATAGACAAATCGCCCGGCAATCCCCAGATGGAAGTGGACGAACAGCTCCTGACCCGGGCCAGGGAATTAGGGGCAAAGGTAATAAC
>DUSJ01000152.1 GCA_012842645.1 Clostridiaceae bacterium
AGGGTATCGAGAACTATTCCCGCCACATCAGCGGACGCGCCCCGGGCAGCCCTCCCTATACGCTTATAGACTATTTCCCGAAGGATTTCCTGCTGGTGATCGACGAGTCCCATGTGACTATACCTCAGCTGAGGGCAATGTACAACGGGGACCGTTCAAGAAAGGAAGCCCTGGTGGAATACGGGTTCAGGCTTCCGTCAGCCTTCGACAACAGGCCGCTGACATTCGATGAGTTCTGCCAGAAGGTGAACCAGGTCATATATGTGAGCGCCACTCCCGCGGAATATGAAAAGAGCCTTTCAACGAAAATAGTGGAACAGCTTATTAGACCCACTGGACTGGTGGATCCGAAGATAACCGTAAAGCCGGTCAAAGGGCAAATCGACGACCTGCTCCATGAAATCGAGGAAACGACCAAAAAAGGTTACAGGACCCTTGTAACCACTTTGACCAAGAGGATGGCCGAGGACCTGACCAAGTATATGGACGATATGGGTGTCAGGGTCAAGTACCTCCATTCGGATGTCGACACCCTCGAACGGCTTGAAATAATCAGGGATTTACGATTGGGCAAATTTGACGTGCTTGTGGGCATCAATCTGCTGAGAGAAGGGCTGGACTTGCCTGAGGTAGCTCTGATTGCCATACTGGACGCTGACAAGGAAGGCTTTTTGAGATCGGAGACCTCCCTTATCCAGACCATAGGAAGAGCAGCCAGGAACGTGGAGGGCAGGGTTATCCTCTATGCCGACAACATAACCACTGCAATGGAAAACGCCATTAATGAGACGAACCGCAGGCGCAAGGTGCAGGAAGAGTATAACAGGATTCACAATATCACCCCGAAGTCGATTCAGAAAGCTGTTCACAGCGTTATCGAGGCGACGAAGGCTGCCGAGGACGGGGAAAAATACAGGAAGGGCAAATGGATCGGGGCCGAAGCGCCTGACCGGGACAGCATAGTGAGAATGATCGAAAGCCTTACCAGGGATATGAAGAAAGCTGCGAGGGAGCTTGAGTTCGAGCAGGCTGCCGTGCTGCGCGATCAGATTGAAGAGCTCAGGCAGCTGCTGAACGAGATATAATCGACTGCTCCTGCGGAGGCAATTCAGATCTGAACAGCATGCCAAAAATATAAAGGAGAAACAACCATGAGTCTGCTGCCGCAAAAGGTTCATCCATCATGGAACAGCTTTTTAAGCGACGATATATTGGAACAGTTTTCGGAAATCGAAGAAGCGATCGGCGACAAATACACGCCTTCCAGGGACAAGGTCCTTCGGTTCCTGGAGACGGACTTATCTTCCATGAAGATCATCATTCTTGGACAGGACCCGTATCCCGAAGAAGGTGTGGCTACAGGAAGGGCATTCGAGGTAGGGAACCTTGACTCATGGTCCAGGCCTTTCAGGCAGGTTTCACTGAAAAACTTCGTCAGGCTGATTTACATATCAAAAAAAAGCATCGATTCATACGACAGGATACCGACATTTTCCCGGATTGTCGATGAGATCGAAAAAGAATCTTTCAGGCTGGCCGGACCGGATCGTCTTTTTTCAAGCCTTGAAAGGCAGGGGGTACTTTTCCTGAATACATATTTCACGGTTATACCCGGAAAGCCGCTGAGCCACAGGGAAGTCTGGCAGGGATTTACCGAGAAGCTGCTATCGTGGATATCGTCGATGAGCCCGGAAATGATCTGGTTCCTGTGGGGAAAAAATGCCCAAAGTTTCAAGCCCTTCATATCGAAAGGTAAATTTTATGAATCACGCCATCCCATGATGTGTTCCAGTAGTTATGAAGATGATTTTTTAAAGAGCGATTGCATGAAAAATACATCGGATATTGTAGACTGGACAGGTTTATGAACCCACAATAAGGATTTTTTATCAGGCATAAGAGCTCCGCGTGCAGGTTAAGTTATGAAAGTAATACTGCATGTGGAGCGTGATATTTTGTTGAAAAAATTGCTTAAGCCTTCCTTTATCATATCCGTTTTGGTATTGGTTTTAGTCGCGGCTCTGACCATGACTTTTTTTGTCATTCCCGGTCGAATTACCATACTGACCGGCGAAGATTATATTTTTGCGGTAAGATTGCCTCTTCAGGCATATTGCAAGAGCGGGATACTGACTGTCAGCAGCAGCCATACGAATACTTATGGCGGACTGGAGAAGCCCTATACAATAAAAGCGATCGAAGAAGGGGAAGCGGAGCTCAGCCTCAGGATATTTGGCATTATACCGTTTAAAACAGTGCAGGTCCGTTCGATTGACAGCCAAAAGGTAATAGCGAGCGGCGCTCCCATCGGAATCAAGCTGAAGACCGACGGAATTATTATAATCAATGTATCAGGAGTGGTCCTGAGGGATGGGACGAAAGTGGTGCCTGCAGATGAAGCAGGGCTGATCGCCGGAGACGTATTGAAGAAAGCGGGAGGAAAAGATCTTAACAGTATATCGGACCTGATCGACGTGATTAAAAAATCCGGCGGCAAACCTATCGAATTAACTTATTCAAGGCAAAACACGGAATACAAAACAAGCATAACACCTGTAAAGTCGGGAGAGGACGATGAATATCGGCTTGGAATATGGGTCAGGGACAGTTCTGCGGGAATAGGCACCCTGACGTTCATCGACCCTGAAAGCAGGATTTACGGCGCGCTGGGCCATGGCATCAATGACGTTGATACAGGTTCCCTTTTGCAGGTAGGGTCTGGCTCGCTTCTTGAGTCAACCATCCAGGGGATTAAAAAAGGAATGAAAGGGTCTCCCGGGGAGCTTGAGGGGGATTTTCTGAACAACCCTAAGGTACTGGGGGACATAAAACTCAACTGTGATTTCGGAATATTCGGCAAAATAGATGACGATAAAATTGATAAGTTCAACAGGAACTGGGGAAGGATTATTGAAATAGGTCCCCACAGCACTGTGAAAGTGGGAAAGGCTACCATATTGGCGTGTATCGACAGGGATATAGTCGAGGAGTTCGAGATCGAAATACAGAGAATTGCCAGGGCAGACCTGTCCAGTACCAAAAACATGGTGCTTCGCATCACGGACCAGAGACTCCTGGAAAGCACGGGCGGCATAGTCCAGGGTATGAGCGGGAGCCCGATCATACAGGACGGGCGCCTTATAGGTGCTGTCACGCATGTATTCATAAACGATCCCATGAGGGGATACGGGGTATTCATCGAATCGATGCTGGAAAAATCTAACATGCTTAGACGAAGCAAGTAGAGTCAAAAAATTGCTGTTCCATGGGGTGATATATAGTATAATATCCTTAAAGAAAAATTGCGGAGGAACTTTAGTGGGAAAAGTTCTTGATGACAGCTTTCTGGCGGCGGTAAAAAGCAACCGGCTGACCTATATAGGGATACCGTCGCTTAATGATTTTCCCGAGCTTGTCCATGGTTTCACGACACGTTTCGGGGGAGTGAGCCAGGGGGATTTCTCCACCCTTAACCTTAATTTCAACAGGCCTGATCCTGCTGAAAATGTAAGGGAAAATTATAAGATAATCGGCGAAAAGCTTGGAGTTTCTGTGCACGATATGGTCCTGTCCCACCAGGTCCACTGTAAAAACGTGCTTCCCGTAAACAGAAGCCACGCGGGGATGGGCATTGTCAGGGACAGGTCTTACAATGACATTGACGGGCTCGCCACAGACCAGGCCGGCTTGATGCTGGTGACTTTATATGCCGATTGCGTTCCCGTATATTTCTATGACCCGGTGAACAGGGTTATCGCTGTTGCCCATTCGGGCTGGAAGGGAACCCTGCTTAACATCGCCGCTGAGACCTTAAGGGTATTGAAAGATTTTTATTGCTGCAATCCTGTGAACATCCATGCTGCTTTCGGCCCCCATATCGGAGCATGCTGCTTCGATGTGGACATTGATGTCGCAGACCTGTTTACCAGCACTTTTGAATGGGCCGGGGATTATATCTCCAAAGCTCCGGGAGATAAACGGATAATCGACCTTGAGGGAATAATAACGAAGAACCTGGTAATATCAGGTGTGCCTGAAGAAAATATTTCAGGCTGCAGGATATGTACGAAATGCCACAGAGATATATTCTTCTCCCACAGGGGCAGCGGCGGAAAATGCGGCACGGGAGCTGCTTTTCTTATGATAAGGGGTTAGTATGAACAACAGGAAAAGTTTTATCATATTATTACTGCTGATATCAATAACGATGACCGGGTGCGGCAAGCAAACCCCGATTTCATCCGATGAACCGATCACCGGCCTTGACCATGGCACGGTAAAAGTAATCCGTGAGGATATGGGTCCATCGAAAGGCGGTTTCCTGAACCTGTTCATGGTATACCCGGACACCCTCAACCCTCTGACCACCACAAACATTTATGTGAGCCAAATGGCAATGTTCGTGTTCGACAGCCTGTTTATCGAAAATGAGGACGGTGTCGCCGAAACGAACCTCGTGGAACGGTACAGCCTAAGCCAGGACGGGCTTATACTCGACCTGGCGCTGAAAGAGAATATCCAATGCCATGACGGAAGCATTTTGACCGCTGATGACGTGGCTTTTACAATAGAAACGATAAAAAAAGCCGGAAAGAAGTCCCTGTACCAGAATCACGTACTCAATATAAGCAGCGTGAATGCCTTTAACAGCACAAGTCTCAGGATAGTGCTCAAAAAGGCGGACAGCAACATCCTGAAAAAACTAACTTTCCCGGTCGTGCCCCGGCATGTTTTCAAGGACTGGCCTGTCGAAGGGCACAAAGCGGACATGAAGCTTATCGGAACTGGTCCGTTTAAATTCGAATCTTACGATGATGATTCCATCAAGCTGGTGAGAAACGATTCATGGTGGAAATTCAGCGATCCGGATAATCCCGTCGGCAATATATGGATAGACGGCATAATTTTCAGGCTGTACTCGGACGATGAAGAAATGCTCCAGGCTTTCCAGAGACACCAGGTCGACATTGCCTGGCTGGAGGAAGGAGAGCTTGAAAGCTATTCAAAAAGGGCTGACATATTTATAAACCAGTATGAAAGCAGCATGATGGAATTCCTCGTGCTTTCACCCTCGGGCTATAGCAATTCCCCCATGGGGAACGAAAGCTTCAGGTCAGTGATAACAGAGTACCTGAGATGGTATGAACATGAGCACCCGCTTGACATGGGGAAATCCGTTATCGGGAACATGAGCGACAACAGCCTTTTTGGGAAAAAAGACAAGGATGCCGCGATCGAAACCCTTGTGAACGAAGGATTCGGCTATGATGAAGAAAAAGAGTATTTCTTTGTATATAAGAACGGAATCAGGCATCCTCTTTCCCTTAAGGTATCCTATAATATTGTAAATACCGACAGGCAGCGTATCGGCCAGTGGGTCTCCGATGCCCTTAAAGAAATAGGGATCTCGGTGGAG
>DUSJ01000153.1 GCA_012842645.1 Clostridiaceae bacterium
GGCCGTGTTTCGGGCGTCCTGAGCATTATTTTTTCAAAAGACACCTATAATCACCTGAAAAGCAACCTCGAAATATTCGATTTGTCGGTAAAGGGAAGACTGGCCACCAGGGATGCTTCGCTTACCGCGAGGTTATACGGAGGAATATGGAGCGTCATCGGGATACTGATTCCCTTTATCCCTCAAAAGCGGCTTGTCCTGGATTTTTACCCTGATTTTCAGAAGGATACGCCCGATTTTCATGTTTCCTGCATATTAAGGGTCAGAATAATCCATATTATAGTTTTGATAGCCAATCATTTCAGAAAAAAACTCAGGAAAGGAAGAAGTGAGACTTATGGGACAGCATCCGATTGAAGCGCTAATGAAGACTGCGATGGAAAGCATCAAGGAAATGGTTGATGTAAATACGATAGTGGGAGATGCGGTCCAGACCATAGACGGGACCGTCATAATACCCGTTTCCAAGGTGACATTCGGGTTTGCTGCAGGCGGCGGTGAATACTGCCAGGACAGGAAAAGCGAGAATCCCAATTTCCCCTTCGCCGGGGGCAGCGGCGCCGGCGTGAGCATAAACCCGGTGGCTTTCATGATCGTTGGCAGGAACAATACCATAAAAATGATACCGGCTTCACCAAATGCAGCCCTTGACCGCGCACTTGAAAATATCCCCAATATCATCGAGCAAATAAGAAAGGCGCTTGATACTAACCATAAGCCCAAAAAGGAATGTGACAAACAGGAAAAAGAAAAGGATAAGGGAAAAGAGACAGCCGAAAAAGAACCGCTTCTGAAATACCAGGATACCAGCGAAGAAAGGGAATAATGAAAAATATCATTTTAGAAGGGGCCCATCGAGTTATCGATAAGCCCCTTTACTATACCGGTTATTAATCGGTATGGCCGCTTATGTCGTTATTGTTTCTGCTGAGGATACTGATTTCCTGTATAGGTCTGGAATACTTTCTTAACGATGTTACCGCCGATTGTTCCGGCTTCACGGGAAGTCAGGTCACCATTATAGCCCTGTTTAAGGTTGATACCAAGCTGTCCTGCGATTTCGTACTTCATGTTGTCAAACTTGGTTTTGCTGTTGGTGCTGTTGTCTGCCATTAATCTCACCTCCTCAATACTTATTATGGCTGTGCTTGATTAGTTTATAAGTAGAAAGTTATGGAGCGGGAAGAAAATATTCGACATTTTTAACGAAAAAATGTATAATTAATGCAGGATTATTTATAACTTGACAGATCATTTGTTGTAACTGTCAATATATTGTGGTATATTCATAGTAGGTATACAATCGGGCAAATTTTATGTGCGCTTTTTAACAAAAGATAAAAAATTGCATTATTGCAATTTCGGGAGGAGATCAAAGTGCTTTCCAACCTTCTGTTCACCAAGAGCAATATCGAGCGGGGCCTTGATGCCGCCTGGCTCAGAAACACCGTTATTTCTCAGAATATAGCAAACGTCGATACTCCCGGCTATAAAAGAAAGGTCGTCCAGTTCGAAGAGTTTCTCAGCGATGAAATGAAAACAGGTAAAATTTCAAAGGGCAAGTCCAGGCTGTACGGCGATGATATACGGATAATCGAGGATCCGTCAGAATCGTCCTACAGGAGCGACGGCAATAATGTCGATATTGAAAATGAAATGGCATTGCTTGCCGCCAACACCCTGCGCTACAATACTTTGATTCAGAAAATAAACGGGGACTTTCAGAAACTGAAGCTGGTTATCAGGGGAGGCAGATGATAAATGGGTTTGTTTAATTCTTTCAATATCAGCGCTTCGGCTCTGACCGCCCAGCGGCTTCGCATGGATGTAATAGCCCAGAATATCGCCAATGTGAACACGACCCGCACTGAGAACGGCACCCCTTACAGGAGGAAGACGGTCGTTTTCCAGGAAAAGGAGGCAGATATTCCTTTTTCCCGGCATCTTTCGGAGCAAAGCCGCCAGCGCTATCTTGCCGGAGGCGGAGTAAGGGTCACCGCAATAGTTGAAGATCCTTCGCCTTTCAGGGAAGTGTACGATCCGAGCCATCCCGATGCCGACGAGAACGGTATCGTCAGGATGCCCAATGTTGAGATAGTCACTGAAATGGTCAACATGATATCGGCGACACGCGCCTATGAAGCCAATGTGACGGCGCTCAACGCTTCAAAGTCCATGGCTTCGAAAGCGCTTGAAATAGGAAGATGATCCGCAGCAGATGAAAAGGAGGCTATAAATGGCTATACAGGGCATTAACCCGGTAAATGACATAGCTGCCGCATCGGTACGCGCAGCAGGCAAAACGGAAGAAAGCGTCAGCTTTAAGAATCTCCTGATGGATGCGCTTTACAACGTCAACGCTCTTGAACAGGAATCGGCAAAGCTGACAGAAGACTTTATAGCGGGCAGGACCGACAGCATCCATTCGGTCCTGATAGCGGCAGAGAAAGCTACCATATCGCTGCAGTTCATCACAGAGGTTCGCAACAAGGTCCTGGAAGCATACCAGGAGATAATGAGAATGCAGATATAATGTTTTAATATACTAAAGATAACGGCGTGGAGGTCATTATGCCGGAAGGGATAAAAAAGCTTTTTGAAAAGCTGAAAGGCTATTGGAACGATCTTGGGAAAAGCCAGAAAATCCGCATCTTCGTTATGGCGGGGATAGTTGTGGCAGCCGTGGTCCTGACACTGGCGCTTACACTGAGGGTCGAATATGTTCCGCTGTTCGATACCA
>DUSJ01000458.1 GCA_012842645.1 Clostridiaceae bacterium
AGCGAAGAACGCGTTTACGAAGATGCTTTTGCAAACATTAAGTACATAATGGAATGCATCCGTTACGACAAGGAAACTGACATGGAAGTTCTCAAGGATACAGTCAATGATCTTGTTCACCATATCCTGAACGACGACATGATCTTCATGACCCTCACCGGTATCCGGGACATCGATAACTATACATTTCTTCACAGCGTGGATGTATGCATATATACCGTCGTGACATCCAAGGCCATTGGCATGAGTTTCGACGAGATCTATGAGCTAACCATGGCGGCTATTCTCCATGATGTCGGCAAATGCAAGATACCGCTGGCAATATTGAACAAACCCGACAAATTAACTTCTGAAGAATTTGAGATCATGAAACGCCATACTTTATATGGTCTCGAGATCGTGAACCAGATGCCCGGGCTTAACCAGAAAATCGGCAAGATCATATGCCAGCATCATGAAAAGTGGGATGGCAGCGGTTATCCCATGGGAATCAAGGGGAATGACATAGAACTGGGGGCACGGATAATCAGTATAGCCGACGTATATGACGCCCTTACCGCAAACCGGGTTTACAGGAAGAGGTACATGCCCCACGAGGCGGCAGAGTACCTTATGGCCCAGAACGGCACCCAGTTTGATCCCGAGCTGCTTAAGCGTTTCATAGAAAATATCGCGGTATATCCCCAGGACCTTATTGTCCTGCTGAATACCGGGGAAGTGGCGCGGGTACTGCCGTCAAAGGGTATAGCATCCATGAGGCCAAGAGTATCCGTCATTACGAGAAAGGACGGCCCGCCTATCCTCGATCCCTATGAAATCGACCTTCTTGAGAATCCCACTGTATTTGTAGTCGATATAATAAGTTAAAGCATGCAAGGGGACAGTTCTTTTATCTGATATGGTATGCAGGGGCTGTCTCAAAACGATACTGTTGGCATGATGTTAAGACAGACCGTTTTCTTAAAACCCTGCTTCTTTTCTCAGAATCTCAACTTTATCGGTGCGTTCCCAGGTAAAGTCCGGATCGTTCCTGCCAAAGTGGCCGTATGCCGCAGTTTTCCTGTAGATGGGCCTTCTCAGGTCCAGCATCTTAATTATGGCCGCAGGTCTGAGGTCGAACACCCTGATAACAATCTCCGCTATTTTCTCGTCGGGTATCTTCCCTGTTCCGAAGGTATCGACAAGGACTGATACCGGGCGGGCTACGCCGATGGCATATGCCAGCTGGACTTCCACCCTCGAGGCAAGCCCGGCCGCCACAATATTCTTGGCTACGTACCTTGCGGCATATGCCGCGGAGCGGTCGACCTTCGTCGGGTCCTTGCCGGAAAAAGCTCCTCCTCCGTGTCTTCCCATACCGCCGTACGTATCAACGATAATCTTCCGTCCCGTAAGGCCAGAGTCTCCTTTCGGTCCTCCTACCACGAAACGGCCTGTCGGATTGATGAAAAACCTTGTGGTTTCGTCAAGGAATTGGGCCGGGATGACAGGTTTAATAACATGTTCAATTATATCCCGCTCTATCTGTTCATGGGTAACATCATCACTGTGCTGGGCCGATATGACGATAGTGTCGACACGCACGGGCTTGTCCCCGTCATACTCGATGGTTACCTGGCTTTTGCCGTCAGGTCTCAGGTATCCGAGTATCCCCGTTTTCCTTACCTCGGTAAGCCTTGCGGTGAGCTTATGGGCAAGGGATATGGGCATTGGCATCAGTTCGGGGGTTTCATCACAGGCATACCCGAACATCATGCCCTGGTCCCCGGCGCCAATGGCTTCTATGTCGTCATCCATCAGGTTTTTCTTCTTCTCGAGCGCTTCATTGACCCCGAGGGCTATATCGGGCGACTGTTCGTCGATTGATGTTATAACGGCGCACGTGTCACAGTCGAAGCCATACTTGGCCCTGTCATAGCCAATATCTCTTATGGTGTCCCTGACGATTTTCGGTATGTCCACGTAACACTCGGTGGATATCTCGCCTATGACCAGGACCAGGCCGGTAGTAACCGCCGTTTCGCATGCTACCCTTGCATTGGGATCCCGGGCTATTATCGCATCAAGGATAGCATCCGAAATGTTGTCGCATATCTTATCAGGATGCCCCTCGGTAACGGATTCTGATGTAAACAGTCTTCTTGACATAAAAATCCCCGCTTTCCATAATTTTATCGTTTAATTCTATGTCATAAATCCTATATCTCTATCATTAACGGTTTGCAAATAAAAAATCTCTTCAGACGAAGAGACTTATAAATAGTTTCCTCATCTGCCAGGACCTGCCGTCCTGTGGGACTTGGCACCATTGCCGTTACGGCCGGTTGCCGAGGTTTCATCGGGCCCATTCCCTCGACCTCTCTTGATAAGGTTTCCTTATTCAGTTAAGAGAATAATAGCACACTAACATTTAAACGTCAAGGACGTTGACAAACGCTCAAATGTGTAAATATAATTGATATAAGACAATTGGCGTCCTTTTCGTCTTATCTTAATAAGATTGCATGGAGGTTAGTATGGGTGAGTTAAAAGATACCGCTTTGGACAGCTTCCAGTTCGCAGTATCGGAGTTCCTGGTCCGCAACAAGAGCATATTGGATGAGATGACCAAGCTTGAGGATTCCAACGCCCGTATAAACAGAACGATCTCCAAGGCCGTCACCCAGTGCGGATGTATAAAGATCAATGCCTGCAGGCAGGAATTCCCCGACGAAATGGACATGGAAAAAATTAAGGCAGCGCTTAGTTCACATATCGAGGGAGAATTGTGTCCAAACTGCAGGGATATACTTGAAAAAGACATTGGGCGCCATCTGTTCTATCTCGCTACGATATGCAACAACCTCGATCTGAACCTGTACGATATAATAATTAAGGAGCATGAAAGAGTCCAGCTTTTGGGTAAATACAGCTTAAGGTAAAGCTTCCGAAAGGGCCTGATCAACGGTGGAAACCATCACGATATCAGCGTCCTTTTTTATTTTCGGCCTGATGCTTTTGCTCATTTCTGGGATGATGACCCTCCTGAAACCAAGGCGAAGGCATTCGGATATCCTTTTTTCCACCTGGTTCACTGCCCGTACTTCTCCGGTAAGTCCCACTTCACCGATAAACACCGTCGACGGATCTATGGCCCTGTTCCTGAAACTCGAGGCAATAGCGGCCACGACTCCGAGGTCTGCCGCCGGC
>DUSJ01000154.1 GCA_012842645.1 Clostridiaceae bacterium
CCGGAAATTCCCTGGAATCTTTATCGGTAATAATCAGCTTAATATCAACAAGCTTCTGGATGATTCTCATTATATGGTGAAGCAGCCTGTTTGCCGCGCCAGTGGCCCTGCTCCTGCTGTAATATCCGGTTTTTTCCCTTTCGTAAGCGACAATGGCTTCCAAAAGGTCACCGTTGAACCTTTCGAGGTAATATTTCGCTTCTTCGTAACTGGCATTGGTCCTTCTTCTGAATTCATCGATCAACTGGATATTCATTATTAGCACCTCCGGTTATTCATTGCCTCGCTTTTGCTTACTCTTATTTTAGGAGGCAATCATTAGGTTCGCATGTCAGATAAATTAGAGTTCAATTAAAAACTTTTTGAATATCAATTAACCGATGGGTAAGCGGAAAATAATCAAGGCTGTCCCGGTACAGCGCGACGGATGGTGCGCTCATTACAAGAGACAGCCTTTGTCATTGTATTATCTCAACGATTTTACTCTCATTTTGCGCCTGTTTTTTTGGGTATCTTCAGGGCTGCCACCATCGTAATGGTTATGACACAGCCTGCCGCTGCCACGATAAACGAATATGTATTGGACAGCACAGTGGACAATAACTGGAATATAAGCGCCGATGACCCGAAAGCGATCATCACGCACCCGTAATTGAGCCCCATATGTTTCGTTCCGAAAAGGTCCGCAGTGGTTGCCGCATATACGCTTGCCGAACCCCCAAAGCTGAATGCAATGGCTGCAATGCAGACCAGGAACAATACTCCCTGAGCGAAAATCATGACCAGCGCTGCAATCAGGGTTATCAGGGAAATGGTTGCGATGCCGGCCTTTCTGCCTACAAAATCGGAGAACCATGAGATAAGCAGACGCCCGCTGGCGCTGGCTATCCCGGTTAGCATTACGCCAAAAGTCGCCATGCTTTCTGAAAGCCCCCGTTCCACTCCAAGGGATATGAACAGCGGATTCAGTATAAAGTAAGCAGGCAGAAGGAAGAACATGGAGAATGCGAGGAAATAGAATTCCTTCGTTTTAAGCATCTCTCCGGTGGTGTACTGCTTCCGGGTGCTTGCAGGTGTACCGCTCTGCTGCTTGACCTCCGGATTATTCAGAAACAGCGAACATAACGAACATATGACGATAAACAGTATTCCGAAAAACAAAAATGCCCTTGGCACGCCCCAATCAGTTAGAAGCTTTTTGGTAAGCGGAGCAAACAGGACGAGCGAGAATCCGAAGGCTCCCACCATCATGCCAGTGGCAAAGCCTCGCTTGTCCGGGAACCACTTCTGCACGACAGAAACAGTCGTGGTGTAAACACATCCTACTCCAAATCCGCCGATGATACCGTAAAAAACATATATCAGCCAGGGTGAAGACTGGGGAACAAATGAGCTCAGAACCATTCCGAGACCCAGAAGAACTCCTCCCGCAAGGGCGACAGGCGACGGAGAATACTTGTCCTGAATTCTTCCGCCGATAATTATCCCAAGAACAAACGTTGAAAGCATAATGGATGATGTGATCGCCGCGCTGGATTCTTCCCAGGAAAGGTGTTGTGAAACGGGGCCTTTGAAAACGCTCCACATGTAGATTATACCTGCGCACAGCTGGATTACCATGCCCATGGCAAGTATCAGGTACCTGTTTTTGACTGCTGCCTTCATACCGTACTACTCCTTATTAAATTTTTATCCCGGATGACAGCTCCTTCCGTCCTGCCTCGCTTACTGCCCCGGGCTGCCAGCTCCGAGATTCTTATCGTATTTTAACATATAATTCATGGGCGCACAACTTTATGACGCCAAAAAGCGGCGTTCGCGACCATGCTCCGCTTAAATCGCATGCAGGAACGCCGCTTCTACAGCTAATCGGTTTTACTCCCACTCTATGGTCGCCGGAGGTTTGCTCGTTATATCATAAACGATACGGTTTATATGCCCGACTTCGTTTATGATCCTGTTTGATACCCGCTCCAGAAGATCATAGGGAAGCCTTGCCCAGTCCGCGGTCATAAAGTCGGTAGTGGTCACTGCCCTTATAGCCAGGGTATAGTCATATGTCCTTTCATCCCCCATGACGCCCACGCTTC
>DUSJ01000155.1 GCA_012842645.1 Clostridiaceae bacterium
AAAGAAAGATACAGGCATGCTGTGCATACAGCCTGCCAGCCCGCGGCACGGTGAATGGATCACAGGTTTGCAGTGCGGGCCTGTAAAGAGTTAACCGAGGGGTGGAGAGATAATAATGGCAGAGAAGAAAAAGAAAGATGCCAATGCCTCAAAGAAGGGCAAGAAAACCGAAATCAACAATGAGATCAACAACGAGATCAATGAAGCTCAGGCAGTTTCTTCAGATATTGAAAACCTGGAGGAACCTGCTTCTCCTGATATGTCTAAAAACGATCAATCAAATGATGCAAAAGAAGGAAGCAGGGATCCCAAGAGCATACTGAGGGAGCTTACGATCGAAGGCCGCGAGAAGGGAATGCTTACCTATCGCGAAATTGAGGACGCTTTCGAGCGAGTTGACATGACTCCCGAACAGATTGAGAAAATTTATGAAGCTCTTGAAAAAATGGGCATCGAAATCGTTGCAGATAACATAGACAGCATTGATAATATCGATAACATAGACAATATAGAAAACATCGACGTCATTGAAGAAGATTTTGAAGATATACCCTACATTGAGGGAGCCGAAGAAGAAGAGGACGTTGATATATCCATTCCCGAAGGGATCAGCATAGATGATCCGGTCAGGATGTATCTGAAGGAAATCGGAAAGGTGCCGCTGCTGTCAAGCGACGAGGAAATCGAGCTGGCCAAGAGGATGGAGCAGGGCGATGAAGAAGCGAAAAGACGCCTTGCTGAGGCAAACCTGCGACTCGTCGTAAGCATAGCCAAGAGATATGTGGGCAGAGGCATGCTGTTCCTGGACCTGATACAGGAAGGCAACCTGGGGCTAATAAAAGCCGTCGAGAAGTTCGATTTCAGAAAAGGCTTCAAGTTCAGCACATACGCCACATGGTGGATAAGGCAGGCAATAACCCGTGCTATTGCAGACCAGGCCAGGACCATACGCATACCTGTCCATATGGTCGAGACCATAAACAAGCTCATTCGGGTTTCAAGACAGCTTCTGCAGGAACTGGGAAGGGATCCGACCCCTGAAGAAATAGCAAAGGAAATGGGAATGAGCGAGGACAAGGTCAGGGATATCATGAAAATATCCCAGGAGCCTGTATCCCTTGAAACGCCGATAGGTGAAGAAGAGGACAGCCACCTTGGAGACTTCATTCCCGATGACGACGCTCCGGCTCCGGCCGAATCAGCTGCCTTTACCCTGCTAAAAGAACAGCTCATAGATGTCCTGGATACCCTGACGCCGAGGGAGGAAAAGGTACTGAGGCTGCGCTTCGGTCTTGATGACGGAAGGGCGCGCACCCTCGAAGAGGTGGGCCGTGAGTTCAACGTGACCCGGGAAAGGATCAGGCAGATAGAAGCCAAAGCTTTGAGAAAGCTCCGTCATCCCAGCAGGAGCAAAAAGCTGAAGGACTTTCTGGATTAAAAGATAGATTTCTTTTTTGCTCCTGTGAATGCGGAGGTAGTTTTTTAACAGAACCGACGAAAATAATCAGTGCTAATGCTAAAGATATAAAACAGGGGATCCGATTATTCGGACCCCCTGTTTTACTTTTTCATCCCAAACTTATCAAACAGCCTTACTCGTGTACTAGCCTGTCCTTTTCCAGGCTTTCTTTTTTTTCGTGAATCCGTCCGAGTGCGTACATTAACAGAATTGCAACCAATAGGTTGATAAAACCTAAATGTGACGGATTAAAAACATTAGCTATACCAATTATGATGTTGGCTGAACCGATAGCCTGGAGCGCTTTTCCGATTTTATCAAGGTGCTGGATTCGTGAGTCGATATCTGAGAAGATGTCGAAAGATCCTTCACCGGTTCTTTGACGGAAGTATATCCAATTAAAGATACGCCCGACATATGATGCACCTGTCTCGCTCATAAAGCTGATGTAATCAGGATCTTGCCCGCGCATTTCCATACGGATGGTATACTCACCCGGTTCACACTTTTCAAAGGTATATCTGCATAAGCGTACAAAACAAAGAGCCCAGCCGCTCATTGCCATTTCGTTTAGCCAGCGTTCTTCTTTTTCGAAATCCCATATGAAAAACACTTTTTGGATCGTTATTCTCTCACGCATCGATACTACCTCCCAAAATCATATCACCGTTATGCACAAGCTCCCTTAAGCGTTCGATTTCGTTCCTTAAGATCGAAAGTCCTAACCGGGTAAGCTTATATTCTTTTTTTCTGCTGCCTTCATCCACTGGCAACAGGGTTATCCATCCCTTATCACACATTGTGGTCAGCGCACCATACAATGTTCCGGGGGCAAGCCGGATCCTGCCGCCTGATAATTCCTCGACCTGTTGCATGATCCCATATCCATGATTAGGTTTATATAATGTGAGTAATATATAATAGGTAGTCTCAGTTAAAGCCGGCATATTGTTCATATTATTACCAACCTTTCGACTGACGATATATCGTTGCACGATATATCGTACCTTGATTATATCGCCATCCGATATATATGTCAATAGAAAAAACGTTTATTCTCTATATAAAATAAAAAGTTTCATTTTGCTTGACATATGAAGGGAGCTTGTTATATATTATAAAAGGTAATCAAGCAGAAGCGATGCTTCTCACCTTGTTCGGCTCATGCTGGCGGGTCAATATCGTATCTTAAGGATTCGTATGTTGGCGTTAAACAGGTGGAGCATGGGCTTTACCTGTTTTTTATGTAATATTAAACCAGTTAGCCAGTGAGCAATCTATGATTGCAAAATTTTTCGGAGGTGTTGTTTATTAACAAGGACCAGCCACAGATCAATTCAGCAATCCGTGACAAGGAAGTACGGTTGATTGATTATGATGGTACAATGATCGGGATCGTCTCGGCCAAGGAGGCCCAGATGAGAGCGAACGAAAGGGATTTGGATCTGGTGAAGATAGCTCCCAATGCAAATCCTCCGGTTTGCAAAATAATGGATTACGGGAAGTACCTGTATGAGCAGAGCAAGAAGGAGAAGGAAGCAAGGAAGAAGCAGACTATCATCGAAGTGAAGGAGTTAAGGCTCTCAGCGAAAATCGAGGAGCATGACTTCAGCTTTAAAGCCAGGAATGCAATCAGGTTCCTTGAGAACGGCGACAAGGTCAAGATATCAATACGTTTCAGAGGCCGCGAGATTGCCTACGCGACCATGGGCCGTGAAGTTCTTGAGAAGTTCGCCGAGGCCGTCAAGGAATTTGGAAAAGTGGATAAGCCTCCCGTAATGGAAGGCAGAACAATGTCCATGATATTAAGTCCCATAAAAAAATAAAACATTAGAGGGAGGTTGACCAAATGCCTAAGCTAAAGAGCCACAGCGGTTCCAAGAAGAGATTCAGGCTTACTGCCACTGGCAAGGTAAAAAGGACCCAGGGGTATAAAAATCATATTCTTACCAAGAAGACAACGAAAAGGAAAAGAAATCTCCGCAAAGGGGCTATTGCATCCGATGCCAACGCTGCTACCATTAAGCAGATGTTACCCTACGCATAAAGAAAGAGAAGAGAGGTGTTAAACTATGGCACGTGTAAAAGGTGCTGTTCGCACACGCGCAAGACATAAAAAGGTTCTCAGGCTTGCGAAGGGCTATTTCGGAGCAAAGAGCAAGCTGTACAGGATCGCCAATGAAGCGGTAATGAAGTCTCTGAGCTATGCGTACAGAGACAGAAAGCAAAAGAAACGCGATTTCAGGAAGCTCTGGATCACACGTATCAATGCCGCTGCCCGTATGAACGGATTATCATACAGCAGGTTCATGAACGCTCTTAAGAAAGCGGGAATTACACTGA
>DUSJ01000156.1 GCA_012842645.1 Clostridiaceae bacterium
AGGGAAGCGGCAGCGGAAGGGCATGCCGTTACTTCAACAGAGATCCTGTCCATTGATTATGTTCCTGAAAGACTCCTGATATTGGGCGGAGGCATTATAGGCCTGGAGATGGCCCAGTATTTTGCCGCCGCAGGAAGCAATGTTGTAGTTGTCGAGATGCTCGACCATATTGGCGGGAACATTGACCCGGAACTGTCCCAGGTCCTGAAGCGCGAAATGGAGAGAAAGGGAATAGAGTTCATCCTCGGAGCAAGGGCAAAAGCGGTCCGCGGAAGAAGCGTGGAACTGGAGACGGCGGAAGGGAGCCGGTCTGTCGATTTCGACCTTATGCTTGTAAGCACGGGACGGAAACCAAAGATCAACGGTATGGGCTTTGAAATCATCGGCCTGGATATTTCCGGCGGGAGAATAAATACCAATGAGTACATGGAAACCAACGTGGAAGGAGTCTATGCCGCCGGGGACGTGAATGGCAGGAGCATGCTGGCGCATACTGCCTACAGGGAAGCCGAAGTGGCCGTTTCCAACATTCTTGGTCGCAAAGAGACCATGAATTACGGAGCGATTCCGTCTGTAATATATACAAATCCCGAGGTCGCATGGGTAGGCGATACAGAAGAGAGCCTGTCAAAACAGGGCAGAGACTATGAATTGGTCAGGCTGCCAATGACCATCAGCGGCAGGTACGCAGTGGAAGGCGGTACGCCGAGAGGAGTCATAAAGTGCCTTAAGGACACGAAGACTAACACCCTGCTTGGAGTGCACGCAGTCGGAAACGGAGCCTCTGAGTTCATATTCGGAGCCGCCATGGCCATGGAGAGCAATATTACGGTCGACAGGCTGGCTAAAACGGTATTCCCGCATCCAACCATCGGTGAGATTCTGAGAGAGTGCTTTATACGGGGCTCCTGAAATTGTTACAAATTAATTACATGACATAAAATGATTGATTCTTGAATATTTTTGTATTATCATGAATTGGTACGACATTTTTTTGGTATGCTTTCTATGGAAGGAGGTCGTGAAATGTTTAATATCAGGATTTTGCTCAATGCAGCCGGATTCAGGACTGAAGTCAGGTTAAACATTGTCGCGGCCGCCGTCTCACCGTCTGTTTCCAGACATTGGAATAATATGTTCTAAATTTCCAGCCCTTATTCCAATATTCGGATCTGGTCGCTAAAATACCCTGATAAAAAACTATGTGATCCTGAAGACGCAACATCCAAGGATGGATTGTCATGTTTTTGTCAATGTACTTCAGGTGTTGGAAGGAGTATTTATCATGAAGAAATTCAGACTGCTGATGCAATTTCTGCGTGGCAGCGGTGTAACATATATCTTTGCCATAATCTCGGTTTTGTTTATGACAGTATTCGCATCCCTGTCACCGCTGGTTATCAAGTTTACGGTCGATTCGGTCCTCGGCGGGGAGCCGGTCAGCCTGCCCCTGGGAATCAACGGCTTTATTGAGATGATCGGAGGAGTTGAATTTATACGCAGAAATTTATGGGCCATATTCGTGATGATCGTCGGAATATCCCTGTTCCAGGGAACATTCATGTTCCTGAAGGGCAAGCTGGCGGCAGTCACGGCCCAGACATCCTCGAAGAGGATGAGAGACCGGCTGTACAACCACTTGATGAGACTGCCTTACGATTACCATGTAAAGGCGCAGACGGGAGACATCATCCAGAGATGCACATCGGATATCGAAACGATACAGCACTTTGTGGAAAAACAGTCAGTCGAAGCGATACAGGTAATATTCCAGGTCATCCTGGTTCTCTGCATAATGATAACCATAGACCTGAAATATACCCTGATATCGGTCATACTGCTGCCCATTGTATTTATCATTACCGTCCGCTTCTTCATCAACATGATGAAAGCGTTTCTCCAGGCCGATGAAGCCGAGGGAGCCATGACGGCCGCTCTCCAGGAGAACCTGACCGGAGTGCGCGTAGTAAAGGCTTTCGGGGCGCAGAAGTTCGAGATAGAAAAGTTCGACGAAAAGAACAGCAGGCACAGGCAACTCAACATGAAGATCAATGACCTGATGGCCGATTTCTGGGCAGGGACCGACTTTATCTGCATGCTGCAGCATGCCCTGGTCATTATTTTCGGCACGTACTGGGCCGTATATGACAGGATAACCATCGGTACCATAATAGCGTTCTCCATATACGCCGGGATGATGGTATGGCCTCTCAGGGGGCTGGGCCAGATGATGGGCTTCATGGGCCAGGCTTTTGTTTCCCTCGGAA
>DUSJ01000157.1 GCA_012842645.1 Clostridiaceae bacterium
GGATCCTCGTAATTCATGAGGTTGGGAACATATACGGTAACTCCTCCGAAGTAATCGACTATGTTCCTGAAGCCGTTTACCTTGACGTAAACAAAATCTTTGATATAGATGTCGAATATCTCGTATATAAGGTCAGCCAGGAAATCCACGTAAGGCTTGCCGAAACGCCCCGTGTCCTTCCTGTACTCGATCATGTTCCCTATGGAAGGCGCTGCGTTTATACGATGCATGCCCTTTTCCCTGAGATATGACGGATTCGCCTTTTTCAGGGCATCCAGGACCTCGTCGCTGTAATCTATATATATGTCCCTTGGCAGACTTATCAGTTTAATCTGCTGAGCTTTCGTGTCTATGCTCAGTATCGTGATCGTATCAAAGTTGAAACCGGTAGGATCCGTTCCCAGCAGCAACACATTGGTGCTGTCCGGATCCGTAAGGGATTCAAAGTACTTCTGGTCATTTGTAAGCCTTGGTTCCTCAACAATGATGCTGTCATCATCATCATTGGGTACTATATCTTCATCATTCGGAGCCGGGGTCGCTGTTACGACAGGTGTCGTGTCTGGTTCCTCATGGGTTCCCGAAGAATGGCTCTGCGAAATCATCATGCTGAAAAGTATCACAAAGATGGTTGAGAAAAAAGCCATCAGGACCCTGGCTCTCTGGAACCTTCTGATAAAATCACCCCCCATAATATCAGGCATATCAGGTTTAGCTTGTCACTTAATACTCCCGTTTAGTACATACCATAAATCCAACTTTTGCATTATCGGGAGAATCAGTGCTTTTTCAGCGTTTTAAGCCTTTCAGTTATTTTTTCGTACATCTCCGTGTACTTTTTTTGTTTTTCCCTTTCAGCCCCGACGACATGGGCTGGAGCCCTTGAAACGAAACCTTCGTTTGAGAGCATTTTGTTCACCCTCTCAAGTTCCGCCTCAAGATTGGCTTTCTCTTTTTCCAGTCTCTCTATCTCTTTTTCAATATCTATGAGATCCTCAAGGGGAAGGTATATTTCCGCGCCTTCGACCACAACAGCGGCTGCGTCGCCTGAAATGCCATCCTTTGCTTCCTGGCGCAGGATCTCCGACAGGCCGGCAAGCCTGCCGAACGTAGCTTTCTCGCTTTCCAGCAGGTTTATGATCCTGATGTCCCTGGTCACAAATATGGCTTTTGCTTTTCTCGATGCCGGCACGTCCATTTCTGCCCTTATATTCCTGATGCCTCTCACTGCATCCATGATGAACTGCATCTGTTTTTCCTCTTCCGGATACAGTACTTTGTCGGAGTATTTCGGCCATGACGAGATCATGATGCTCTCATCGCCTGTTACAAGGTGGCTGTATATCTCCTCGGTTATGAATGGCATGAAAGGATGGAGCAGCTTCATTGCGTCCGCAAGGACCTTGTTAAGTACATAAAGCGCTTCCCGTCTGCCTTTTGCATCCCTGTCGTAAAGCCTCGGCTTCACAAGTTCGATGTACCAGTCGCAGAATTCGTCCCAGATGAAATCATATATTTTCTGCAGCCCTATGCCCAGCTCAAACTTCTCCAGGTTCTCGGTGACTTCCTTTGCAACCGAGTTGATCCGGCTCAGTATCCATTTGTCAGCTACCGTGAATCCGGATTCGTCAATGTTGCCGGCAAAGCTAATATCGTCATCGAAGTTCATCATTACAAACCTGAAGGCGTTCCAGATCTTATTGGCGAAGTTCCTGCTTGCTTCAAGCTTTTCTTCCGAAAAACGCATGTCATTCCCGGGTGATGTGCCTGCAGTCAGGGCATAGCGCAGCGCGTCTGTGCCGTATTTATCTATAACTTCAAGGGGATCGATACCATTGCCAAGGGATTTTGACATTTTTCTGCCCTGGGCATCCCGTACCAGGCCATGGATAAGCACATATCTGAACGGCTCTTTACCCATATGTTCAAGCCCGGAAAAGATCATTCGCGCCACCCAGAAGAAAATGATATCGTATCCGGTAACCAGCACATTGGTAGGATAGAAATACTTAAGATCCTCCGTCTCTTCGGGCCAACCGAGGGTCGAGAAAGGCCACAGCGCCGATGAAAACCAGGTATCAAGCACGTCCTCGTCCTGCCTTATGTTGGTCGATCCGCATTTTGAGCATTTGTCGGGGGCCGATCTCAAAACCATCATCTCTCCGCAGCCGTCACAATAATACGCAGGAATCCGATGGCCCCACCAAAGCTGCCTGGATATGCACCA
>DUSJ01000158.1 GCA_012842645.1 Clostridiaceae bacterium
AAATCTGATATATAATATTACTCATAAGAGACTCCTCCTTGGTATTTTGTTTGTTTTTCGTTGATCAATATTTTACCAAAAAAGAGGGGTCTCTTGTTTTTTTAACCTAAAACAATTTTACACTAAGATATCGCCGTATACCTGACAGATTTATGTTAAAATAAACCTGTGAATGATAACATTAATTGCTTTGAATGCGAATACTTCTATATTACCTGGGATAAAGCCCATCCGAGGGGCTGCCGCCTTTTCGGGTTCAAAGGCCGTGCCTTGCCCTCCGTAACTGTCAGGTCATCAAGCGGTCAGCCCTGCAGAGGGTTCAGACCTAAGCAGCCGCGAAAAGATTCCGACGGCAAAACGGTAAAGAATACTTAATAATCAGTCGTGAAAAGCAAATTGAGAAAAGAAAGCCGCCCTATACCGGGCAGCCTTCAATAATCTGTTTTCCTTATGCCTTTTCAGCAGCCTGATCAGCAGCTTTTACATCCGCATCCGCGCCCGTCAAAGATTCCCGGGCAGAAACACAAAACGAGAATGATCAAGATAATTATCCACCATATGCTGTCGCCGCCAAAAAAGCCTCCGCCTCCGCATCCGCATCCGCAATCTCTGCAATTATCGCCCATAGATTACACCCCTCATGATTCAGCCTTCTTGATATTATGCTCAATGCAATTGGGGTGACACAACGTCACAGGCTGAACCTCGCGAGGATGCTCTCGTAAAGGCTTTTATACTCCCTTGCTGACCTGTCCCATGAGAAGTCCTGGCTCATGCATCTCCGAATCAGGTCTTCCCATTCTTCCCTGTTTCGATAGATTTCGATGGCTCTCGCCACCGCGTCTTTCATTTCATGGGCGTTATAATTGGCGAAAGTAAAGCCGGTCCCCTCTTTTGTAAACACGTTATACGGCACGACGGTATCCTTAAGTCCGCCGGTTTCCCTCACAATCGGAACGGTGCCGTATCTCATGGCAAATATCTGGGACAGCCCGCATGGTTCATACAACGAGGGCATCAGCAGCATATCGCTGCCGGCATATATACGCTGGGCTAGTATTCCGTCGTATTTCATATTCGCTGACACCCTTCCGGGATACCTGCCCTGGGCATATCGGAAGAAATCCTCATATTTCTTTTCACCTGTGCCCAGCACTATGAACTGTATCCCCATGTCCATCATTTCGTGAAGCATATACTCTATAAGATCCAGGCCTTTCTGGTCAACAAGCCTCGATATCAGTGAAACAATCGGCGTATCCGGAGATACATCAAGGCCGAGATCCTGCTGGAGCCTTCTCTTGTTCTCGTATTTGCCGGACAGGTCATCTTTTGTGTAATTGGCATAAAGCCGTTTATCGGTTTCAGGATCGTTTGCTTCAACGTCTATTCCGTTGACTATCCCAAACATGTCAGCTGAGCGGCGCCTGATAATACCCTGGAGATTCTCCCCGAAAAAGTCGTACTTGATCTCCTCGGCGTATGTCCGGCTAACGGTGCTCAATGCCGATGAATAGGAGAGACCTGCCTTTAGGAAGTTGACGTTGTCAAAAAATTCGACCCCGTCTTTATTAAAGAACTTCCAGTCAAGATCCAGGAGGTCATTCATTATGCTTTTCGGGAAGACGCCCTGGTA
>DUSJ01000159.1 GCA_012842645.1 Clostridiaceae bacterium
GCTCGCCGGCGCTCGGTTCCGACCCCGGCTCCCGTTCCACAACGGCAACAACATTCAGGCCGAATTCCTGCGCAAAGTAGGGAAAGGCTTCATGAAAAGTAACTATATCCCTCGTCTTTATATCTTTCAGTGCCTCATGCATTTTTTCTTTCAATGCTTCCAGCTTTTTTACATACTCTTCGCCGTTTTTCCTGTAAAGCTCCGCATTTTCAGGATCCAGTCCCGCAAGCCCTTCAGCGATATTCCTGACCTCCCTGATAGCGCCGCTAATGCTTACCCATACATGCGGGTTGTCTTCCCCGTGTTCGTCTTTCAGAAGCGGTATGCCTTTTGAGGCTTCGATTATTTCAAGATCGGGAAGCTGGCTTACCACCTTATCCAGGAACGATTCCATCCCCGCTCCGTTTATCACGAAGATATCCGCTTTCTCCAGCACCTTCATGTCCGCCGGAACCAGCTGGTAATCATGAAGGCAGCCTGTCTGGGGTTCGGTCATGTTCTCGACCCTCACCCCCGGAATATCATGGACAATATTGCTGGTAAACACATAGATCGGGTAGAATGATGTCACTATAAGCAAGTCATCCGTTCCCCCGGCATCGCCCGAAAGCCCTGGCCTGTTGCCTGCAGGGTCTGCGGATCTGTCAGGATCACCCTTGCCGCAGGCAGACAGAGCAAGGCTTAGGATGATAACGATTATGATGCCTGTCCTGATGAATCTGTACAAGTGTAATCCCTCCGTTCTAAATGGGAATAGTTCGCATTTGCATATACTATTATGCATCAGAATTCAAATAAAGTAAAAGTATTTTTTCATAAATCGACTGCAAACTATTCCCATTGAACGGGTTTTCAAGACGCGCTGGCTTCCATGGCTTCTTCTTTCTTGTGCTCATCTTTGCCTTCTGCGGAAGCCGTTTTATCCATTTTTATAGATCCGGAGCGAATTAAAGCGATTTTTGCCGATACAGGACCTATTAATTCGTACAAGACCGAGGATGATAAAATAACTGTCAGAAGCATATTACCCATATTGCCGTTTAAAATTCTTCTGCCCAGGAAAGCAAGTCCGATGGCTACCCCAGCCTGGGGGATCAAAGCCAGTCCTAAATAATTCTTCACTTCCTTTGTTGTTTTCGCCAAAACGCACCCCAGATAAGCACCGAGATATTTCCCGGCAATACGTAATGCAAAATATGATATGCCTACTATTCCCAGAGTGCTGAACGAGGAAATATCCAAATTCATTCCCGATACAACGAAGAATATTGACAGAACAGGGGGAGTAAACCTTTCTACCTGCTTATATAATTCCTTGTCTTTTGTCATATTGATATAGGTGGTGCCAAACAACATGCAGGAAAGCAGAGGAGAAATATCCAGCGCAGCGCATAACCCTGCAATTCCGAGAAGAAGCGATATTGTCAATATCAACCGATTATCCTCGCTTCGCTTTGGGGTCATCAGCTTGCTTAAAATTGCCCCGCTAACAAAACCAACCACTAAAGCACCGATATTATAGATTACAGGAAGGATGATTTCAGAAGCAGAAACACCTTCTCCGATATTTGCGTTAACAATAGCGGCAGCTAAGCTGAAAGCGATAAGACATACAGCATCATCAAATGCCACTACCTGCAGCTTAGTGTAAAATTGTTTTAGGTTAAAAAAACAAGAGACCCCTCTTTTTTGGTAAAATATTGATCAACAAAAAACAAACAAAATACCAAGGAGGAGTCTCTTATGAGTAATATTA
>DUSJ01000160.1 GCA_012842645.1 Clostridiaceae bacterium
ATTGCCCGAATACTCTATTCTGCGTGTAAACAGGCAACATTAAAAATTTTTAATGTTACTGGCTGGTAACCTGTGGTATTATAAGAATATGACATTGGCTGAACTGTATTCGGACATACAGGACTAAGCAAATAAAATTTATATATAAGGAGGTCCATGACCATGGCATTTTTTGATGATCTGAAAAAATTCGGCAAGAACATTACCGACAAAGGTAAGGACGTAATCGAGATCACGAAGTTAAATTCTCAAATCAACTCGGAGAAGGACAAGGTCAAGGAATTATATTTGAAAATAGGCGAAGAGGTTTACAAGGCCTATAAGGAGGGCCAGAGCTCCGCTTATGACGAAACATGCGCACAGATCAAGGAAATTGATGATAAGATCAAGGAACTCCAGGATAAGATCCTTGAGATCAAGAAAGCGGCCAAGTGTCCAAACTGCGGGGCTGAAGTAGCCAAGGATACCTCTTTCTGTTCAAAGTGCGGAGCAAAAATCAACGAATAATTGAGATAAAGCGGCCTTTAAAAGGCCGTTTTTTTATATTGCCATGGTATCTTGATATATGGATGTAAGAAAAAAGTAATCTATAGAGATGTTATGGACAAGAAACAGCTGAGAGAGTCAATCCTGTTGAAAAGAAAAATGCTGTCACCGGATGAAGTAAGAAAAGCATCAGAAGCTATAGTGACAGTTCTTAAGCAAATGCCATTAATAAACGAAAGCGCTGTTATCATGTCTTATATGCCATACGGGAATGAACCGGATATCAGATCGTTCAACCGGTGGATACTGGAAAAAGGCAAGATTTTGCTGCTGCCCAGGGTTCTGAATGGCTCAGACATGGACACAGCAAGAGTTGACGATATTGACAGCGGGCTGGTAAAAAGCAGGTTCGGCATCCTTGAACCTGCACCGGGACTCCCGTTGTATCCTGCAGATAATATTGACGTCATCCTGGTTCCGGGCGTGGCATTCGACATACAGGGAAACAGGCTGGGCCATGGCCGGGGATATTACGACAGGTTTCTAACGCGCTGCGGCAAAAAGACTGTGTTCCTGGGTATAGCCTACTCATTCCAGGTTTTTGATTCAATTCCGTCTGATCAGCATGATATCAGGGTCCATAAAGTCATAACCGGATACAAAGAAGACTCATCGTTCGGCGGTCATTTCCTGTGATACGTCAATAGCATGCGGATATGCCGCTCTTTTATTAAGAAAATCTATATGTTAAAATAAAAGAAAAAATGTTCGTTTATTGAGGTAATACCTTGAAAGATTTTGTTCATCTGCATGTCCATACCGAATACAGCCTGCTTGACGGCGCCTGCCGCATAGGTCCCCTTGTAAAAAAGGCAAAGGAGCTGAATATGCACAGCCTTGCCATAACCGATCATGGTTCCATGTTCGGCGTCATCGATTTTTACAAGGCATGCAAAAAGGAAGGCATAAAGCCGATCATAGGATGCGAAGTCTACACGGCCCCAAGATCGCATAAGGACAAGGATCCGCGCTATGATTCCGATCAGGGACATCTTATCCTGCTCGCCAGGGACAATACAGGATACAGGAACCTGATGAAGCTTGTTTCCACTGCATATACAGAAGGCTTCTATTACAAGCCCAGGATAGATTACAGGCTTCTTGAAGAATACCATGAAGGACTCATTTGCCTTAGCGGATGTATAGGCGGGGATATTCCGCAGAAGCTGCTGAACGGTGACTTTGATGGAGCCAGAGCCCTTGCCCTTGAAATCAGCAGGATCATGGGGCCGGGGAACTTTTACCTTGAGCTCCAGTACAATAATATTGCCGAGCAGAAGGAAGTAAACGCGCGACTTGTCGAACTTTCGGAAGCGACAGGGATACCGCTGATCGCTACCAACGACATCCATTATATAAACAGGGAAGACGCGAAAGCCCAGGAAATACTAATCTGTATTCAAACCGGAAAGACCATCGAAGATCCCGACAGGCTGAAATTCGAAACAGACGAATTCTACCTGAAAAGCATCGATGAAATGTGGGATCATTTCAAAGCATATCCTGAAGCCCTTCTGAACACTGTACGCGTGGCCGAGGCCTGCAATGTGGAAATCCGGTTCGGCGAACTGCACCTTCCGAAATATGATGTTCCTGAGGGAACTACCGCTTTTGAATATCTGCGTTCCCAGTGCATTAAAGGTTTCCATCAGCGTTACAGGCCGGACCCTGCTCTTCTTGAAAGGGTCGAATACGAGCTGTCAGTCATCGAGCAGATGGGTTACGTGGATTATTTCCTGATTGTCTGGGACTTCATCAAGTTCGCCCGGGACAACGGGATAATGGTGGGACCGGGAAGGGGATCGGCTGCCGGGAGCATCGTGGCATACTGCCTTGGAATTACCAACGTGGACCCGGTTAAGCATGATCTGATCTTTGAGAGGTTCCTGAACCCCGAGCGCATATCGATGCCCGATATCGATATTGACTTCTGCTATGAAAGAAGGCAGGAAGTAATAGATTACGTGGTACGCAAATATGGTGAGGACCATGTAGCCCAGATAATCACCTTCGGCACAATGGCCGCAAGGGGTGCGGTGAGGGATGTGGGCCGTGCCCTCGGGATACCGTACAACGAAGTGGACAAGGTCGCAAAACTGATCCCGATGATGCCGGGCAGGCATTTGTCGATAGAGGATGCCATCGGCATGATCCCTGAACTTAAAACCATATACAATACCGATCCAAGGATGCGCGAACTGCTCGATACTGCCATGATCCTCGAGGGAATGCCAAGGCATGCTTCTACCCACGCGGCAGGAGTAGTCATTTCAAGCGAACCTCTCACCGAGTTTGTACCTCTATACTGCAATGAAGGCCAGGTGTCGACACAGTTTCCCATGACAACCCTCGAGGAGCTTGGGCTTCTGAAAATGGACTTCCTTGCTCTCAGGACCATAACCGTAATCCGGGATGCCGCGGATCTTGTTAAGAAGAACCGTAACATAGATATAGATATCGACAAAATAGATTATGAAGACAAAAACGTATATGATATGCTGGGCAGGGGTGAAACAGCCGGAGTGTTCCAGCTTGAAAGCCAGGGGATGACCAATTTCTTCAAGGAACTCCTGCCAACCTGCCTTGAGGATATAATTGCCGGTATCGCCCTGTACCGTCCCGGGCCCATGGACCAGATACCAAGATACCTTAAGAACAAAAACAACCCGGAGAATATAACTTATGTGACTCCGTTGCTTGAGCCCATATTAAAAGTCACTTACGGATGCATGATATACCAGGAACAGGTCATGCAGATCTGCCGCGAACTGGCCGGGTACTCCCTCGGGCAGAGCGACCTGGTGCGCCGCGCCATGTCAAAGAAAAAGAAGGAAGTCATGGATGCCGAGCGCCAGAATTTCATCTACGGAAAGCTTGACGAAAAAGGGAATGTCCTGATCCCGGGAGCTGTCCGGAAAGGTATACCCGAGAAGGTGGCCAGCCAGATTTTCGACGAAATGATGGACTTTGCGAGCTACGCGTTCAACAAGTCCCATGCTGCGGCATATGCCTACGTGGGTTACCAGACGGCCTGGCTGAAATATTATTACCCCGTGGAGTTTATGGCGGCTCTGCTGAACAGCTTCATGTGCAGTCTGGGCAAGGTCAGCCAGTA
>DUSJ01000015.1 GCA_012842645.1 Clostridiaceae bacterium
AGCCTCAGGGGCTTCAGACTGATGCGTCCCGCGGCGCAAAAATCGGGCTGCAGGGTACATATCAAAAAGAAATGCGGATTGCCGTTCTGCCTGTATAAGCTGAGAAGAAGAAAAGGTTTTAAGGTCGGGCTGCTGCTTTTCGCATTTCTGTTGGTCCTGGCTACTTCGCTGATCTGGGATATCGAGGTCGTCTGCAGCAAGCCGGAACTGGTTCCCCGGATCATGGAAGCGCTGGAAGCTGAGAATATTGGGAGAGGTAGCTTCAAGCGCGGGATCGATCCCAAGAAAATAGCTTCGCGCATCGTGCTGAACGTGGATGGACTCGCCTGGGCAGGAGTCGAAATAAAGGGCGTGAAACTGTGCATTACGGTTAAGGAGAGCATAGAACCGCCTGTTTTAATAAAGAACAATGAAAAATTCAATATCGTGGCTGAGAGGGACGGACTCATAACAAGGATGGAGGTCTATGCCGGGAATGCGCTCGTTCAGGAGGGCGATACGGTCAGAAAAGGCCAGATCCTGGTTTCCGGAAGGCTTGAAAGCAAGAATCCGGATTTCGGGACCCGTGATGTACATGCTTTGGGCAGGATAACAGCAAGGACCTGGTATGAAAACACGGTCCCTGTCTCCCTGGTATACACCCAAAGGCTGAGATCAGAAAGATCCCATGAAACCGTATACCTGAGGTTCCTTGACGGAAAACTTAAATTGAGCGGAGATCCTCCATTTGAAATATACGAGACCAGGACCGAGGACAGGTTCCTGTCGCCTTTCGGTATAAGGCTTCCGATAGGTCTGACAGTGGAGACTTACTACGAGGTAATCGAGAAACAGGTGGACCTTACCCTTGATGAAGCCATAGAGGTCGCCGTGGAGACAGCAAGAAGGGAACTAAAGGCGAAACTGCCCGATGACTGCGTAGTGATAGATGAAATCGTAAAGCAGACAGAAGACGGAAACGGCAAGATATACATGCAGGTAGTCATCGAATGCGAGGAGGACATAGCGGCGCTTGTGCCCGCAACCGATTAACAACGCAGGAGACGGAACTGTTAAGTAAAACGGAATAAATAAATTACACAGGCAACACGCCGGACCTGATAAAAATACTTAAGGAAAGGAAGAATGGCAAAAAAACTTGGATACTGTTGTAGAAAGACAATTGGAATTAACCGGGCCAAGCCAGGCGTTAAACCTGTTCGGGGCCAATGACAGGAATATCAGGATGATAGAGGACAGGCTCGATGTGAAGATTACCGCAAGAAACGATGTCCTCAATATATCCGGTTTTGAGAGCCGGGCTGACGCTGCGGTGGATATCATCAAAAAACTGATGCAGATTTCGGAAAGCGGGGATTTGATCACAGAACAGAATGTTCGTTACCTGCTGGATCTTACCGAGGAGGAGAGAGTCAGCAACGGTTCCCTGCCGCTTGACCAGATTTGCGTGACATACAGGGGCAAGCCTATCAAATCGAAGACCTTTGGCCAGAAGAAATATGTCGAGGCCATGCTCAAGAATCCCATAGTGTTCGGGATAGGACCCGCGGGAACAGGCAAGACTTTTCTTGCCGTTGCGCTTGCGGTCAAGGCATTCCGGGAGAAGCTTGTAAGCCGTATAATACTTACCAGGCCTGCCGTGGAAGCAGGCGAACGCCTTGGTTTTCTGCCAGGAGACCTTCAGAATAAGGTAGATCCCTACCTGCGTCCTCTTTATGACGCCCTTTACCAGATCATGGGGCCTGAAACCTATCACAGCAACCTGGAAAAAGGCGTGATAGAAGTGGCTCCCCTTGCTTACATGAGGGGAAGGACCCTCGATGATTCGTTCATTATTCTTGACGAAGCCCAGAACACCACGCCGGAGCAGATGAAAATGTTCCTAACCAGGATGGGCATGGGCTCAAGAATGGTGATAACCGGCGATATCACGCAGATAGACCTTCCCGGCGGGAAATCAGGACTTATAGAAGCAAGAAGGATACTTGGTTCCGTTGAGGGGATCTCGTTCATATACCTTACGGAAAAGGACGTCGTACGTCATGAATTGGTCCAGCGTATAATCAGGGCATATGATAACGACGCGAAAGGCAGGAGCGTGTAGATGGGTGGAAAAAAGAAAAAGAAGACGGAGTTAAAGCCGTTAAAGACGATCAGGACCATATCGTTCCATCGGAATATCGCCCTTTTTATCACGTGGCTTGTGCTTTCAGCGCTGGTGGCATATGAAGCTGCTCCCAAAAAGTACAAGCTTAGCATCGGTGATATCTCCCAGTACGATATAACAGCGCCGAGGGATATCGAAAACAAGCTTAAAACAAGGCTGAAAGCCGAAGAAGAAGCTGCAGAACAGGAACCTGTCATAATCGAGATCGAGAATGCCAACATAAATATGCTGAACGATGCCCATGACTATTTTGAAAGCCTTGAGAAGCTGATTGCCGGTGTAAGGAGAAATCCGGATTACAGGTCGCCGGAGGAAGGAATAAAAGCCATTGACCCGGACGGGGACTTCAGCGTCCTTTCCAGGCTGGACAAGCCAACCCTCGAAATGCTCTTCAGCGAACAGGGGGATGAGAAGTTCGGGGAACTAAAGGAAATGGTCATAAAGAAAATAATACCCGGGCTGACAGAGAAAAAGCTGATGGAGGGCAGTATTGACAACGAGATAAACAGCAGCCTTAACGCTATCGGTGAAGGACATGAGCTTGAGTCCCTTAAACCAATAGCAGAAGACGTGCTGCAGAAGGTGATCAGGGCTAACAGCCGTGTTGATATCGAAGCAACGAATAAAAAGAGAAGAGAGACCATCGAGAAATATATCAAGGAAAAACCCGTGATAATCTATAAAGACGAAAGGATTATCAGCAAGGATGACGTGGTAACGGAAGACATTTACGAGGTCCTGAAGGAACTGAATTACATAGACAGCGCGGGCAAGCCCGACTACCTGCTCTACATGGCGGTTTTCATAATAGAACTGCTCCTGATACTTGCATCGGTTCTATATCTCCGGAAGTTCCACCCCAAGGTCTATTACGACAGGAATTCAATGTTGCTGATATGCGTTTCAATACTGATAACCACCCTTTTTGCATGGGCTATCCGTGAGTTCATCCCCGACCAGTCATATTTTATCATCCCCATATTCATAACTCCGGTCCTGATTGCGATTTTCCTGGGTATAGAACCTTCCATAACTGTGAACATACTTCTTACGTTCAGTTTCTCGCTCATGGTTGGAGGCAGCCTTGAGTTCATGCTCATGTCTGCCATAGGAGGCACATTTGCCGCGTTTTCCACGGCGAACGCCACCCAGCGAAGGAAAATATCCCTGGCAGGGCTGCTGCTGGGCTGCCTTAACGCAGCGATCATCGCCCTTATAGGAATCATTGAGAAGAAGAGCCTTGAAAGTCTGTTGACAAACGGCGGCCTGGCATTCGTGAACGGTATGCTGTCGATAATCCTTGCGATAGGGCTGCTGCCGTTCCTGGAAAGCACCTTCAACGTGATAACTCCGCTG
>DUSJ01000161.1 GCA_012842645.1 Clostridiaceae bacterium
ATCCTTCTGGGGTTCAATTACCAGGGGATAATAAAAATCTGTAGGGATACCGGCCCCGCGCCCGTGGATCAGGGTTCCGCCCCTGGCGCCCGCAGCTCTTGCCGATTTGATGCAATCCCTGCTCCGACCTTTATCAACTATCGTAACAATGCAAAAATAAGAAGCGTTTTCTCTTGTCGATGAATCAGCGGTTTCATTCTGACCGGGAAGTCCGGGTTTCCAGCGCCTGAAGGGTATTGTGAAAGCAATTCCTTTATTGCTTTTATGGAACAGGAATGCTTTGCTCAGTTCATCATGAAGTTTGTCGGAGAGCTGGTCAGATACCGGTATGATAACTATTTCCTTGTGGATTTCGGTAAGTCCTATTTTATTTAGTAATTTCGACTGCACGGTACCTTCGCCCAGCAGGATCGTTCCGCCCTCAGCGCCGCATTCCTGCGCTTTATGTAATACTGAGTTTGCCTTTCCCCTGTTAACTATGGTAAAGAATAACGAGTCTATTGCCATCACATCCTGTTCCTTATGATTTTATTTAAGATCACTTAATTTTATTATCAGCAAATGTCCTATTGCACTTATATTTTTATAAACTATTTTTATAAACTAAATGTAAACCCGGCCTCTGACACGTTCTTCGGCCATAAAACCTGCAGAAAACATAAAAAAGGCTCTGCTGCAATGATCATCCTGACTAAATACAGACAATAATACTGTGCGGCTATCTGAAGGCTTTCAGATGGGATTATGAAAATTACATTAATAGTATAACACAGAACCGAGGATTTTCTTATATTTTTTATCAACTTTTAAAACGTGCAAATTATAAACTGGCATATCAGCCATAACCGTGCAAAACATTATTGCAATGC
Source organism: Clostridiaceae bacterium (assembly GCA_012842645.1). Lineage (GTDB taxonomy): Bacteria > Bacillota > Clostridia > DSM-8532 > DSM-8532 > DTU059. The sequence continues at coordinate 870 of DUSJ01000161.1, forward strand.
AAAAATGATTAAGTTTATAATGGGAAATATAGACAATAGGAATGTGAGGTAGTGTCTATGGCCGATAAAGCGAAACCCGAATACCTGTGGAAGGACAGGAAACGTTATCTTGGCCTGCCCCTTAGTTTTACAAGGTACTATATCAGGGATCAGAGACTGTATTACTCAAAGGGACTTTTCAATACGGTTGAGGAAGAGCTTCTTCTTTACAGGGTTCTGGATATTAAGCTTAGCAGGACATTGGGAGATAAGCTTGTGGGGGTCGGAACGATTACCCTGTTTACCGCAGACAAAACCAATACCAAACTTGACCTGGTGAGGGTAAAGAACCCTAAACAGGTCAGGGATATGATCAGCAGGCTTGTAGAGGCGGAGAGAGCCCGTATCAATATCCAGGGCAGGGAATTATTCGGAGTATCCAACCCCATGGACATAGATGGCGACGGGATTATGGACACTATTGACGGAGATATATCGTGATGGTATAATTATTCCTAAATATTCAAAAGCTGTGATGGAGAAAAGTATGAAGCAGTGAACCATCCAGGGAGAGGCTGTCAGGGACTGGAAGCAGCCTTATGGGGAATGTTTCAGAAGTTCGCTCCGGAGCTCTTCGGCTGAAGCGTCAACGTTGTAGGCTGGTGCGGGTATCCCTCCGTTAAAGGGGTGGAATATCGGATGATAAACCCGCAGGGTTTGATTGTCCCGTATTCTCTGAGTGTACTGCAGACAGCAGTAAAAATGGGTGGTACCGCGGAAAGCTTAAGCCTTTCGTCCCAGCAGGGATGAAAGGCTTTTTTGATACCATAAATCAATCGGGGAGGTCATATCATGTCGCTTTACTGGAATGCAAGGATGGAAACCCTTGACAGGGAAGAACTGAGAAAGATCCAGGGAGAAAGGCTCAAAGCCACTATTAAAAGAGTCTATGAGAATGTGCCCTATTATGCTGAGAAGATGAGGAAAGCTGGAGTTACGCCGGAAGACATAAATTCTGTAGAGGATCTTCGAAAGCTGCCGTTTACAACTAAAGCCGATCTGAGAGACAATTATCCCTTCGGAACATTCGCGGTCCCCCTGAATGAAGTAGTAAGGGTCCATGCATCATCAGGAACTACGGGAAAACCGACGGTAGTCGGATATACCAAAAACGATATCCAGACATGGGCTGAATGCGTAGCCCGCTGCCTGTATTGTGCCGGTGTGGGCAAGGATGATATTGTCCATGTGGCGTATGGATACGGGTTATTCACAGGCGGCCTGGGACTTCATTACGGGGCCGAAATGGTGGGGGCTACGGTTATCCCTGTTTCCGGAGGAAACACTGCGCGCCAGATCCAGCTTCTTAAAGATTTTGGAGCTACGGTCCTGTGCTGTACACCGTCTTACGCGCTGTATATAGCCGATGAGATGGCTTCAGCCGGCATAAAAAAGGAAGATTTGGAACTGCGGGTAGGAATCTTCGGAGCCGAGCCATGGTCCGAGGAGATGAAGGCCCAGATCAAGCAGCGACTGGGACTGAAAGCGTATGATATTTACGGTCTGAGCGAGATCCTGGGACCGGGTGTTTCCATGAACTGCGAGTGCCAGAATGACCTGCATATCGTATCCGATCATTTTATCGCCGAGATCATCGATCCGGAAACCGGCGAAGTGCTGCCGGACGGCGAGAAGGGCGAGCTGGTTTTCACATGTATCACCAAGGAAGCGCTGCCGCTTATCCGTTACAGGACAAGGGACCTGTCAGTCTTGACCAATGAACCCTGCGCCTGCGGAAGGACCGGGACGAGAATGAAGAAAGTAACAGGAAGATCGGACGACATGATTATAATCAGGGGCGTCAACGTGTTCCCGTCCCAGATAGAATCAGTTCTTCTCAAGTACAGTGAAGTGGAGCCCCATTACATGATATATGTGGACAGGGTGAACCATCTTGACGTGATGGAAATCCACATAGAAATGAATCAAAGCATATTCTCAGACAAGATTAAAAATATCGAATCCATCGAGCGGAAGATCAGGCACGAAATTGAGTCCACCCTGGGCATCAGCACAAGTATTAAACTTGTGGAGCCGAAGAGCATCCAGCGCAGCGAAGGAAAGGCGAAGCGCGTTGCAGACAGGCGCAAGATATTCAACTCCTAGTCAATACTCTGCGCATGTCCTCAGGAAAAGGAGCGTTGATGACGATCCGTTCCGATGTTACCGGATGGTCGAACACCAGCGTAGCGGAATGGAGAGCCTGCCTGCCTATCAAGTCGGTCTTTATATCGGAGTAGAGCCAGTCGCCGACAATGGGATGACCCATGGCCCTGGTATGGACCCTGATCTGGTGGGTTCTCCCTGTTTCCAGCATAAACTGGACCAGGCTTAGATCATTCTGAATCGACAGGGTTTTATACCTTGTTACCGATGGAGCGCCGCGGGGATCGACTATTCTTTCAATTGTACTGTTTTCCTTTCGTAATATCGGCAGGTCAATAGTGCCTTCCAATGGATCATATATACCGTGGACGATACCGAGATATATTTTCATGACCCGGTTATTCTTCATCTGGTCTATCATTCTTTCCTGAATATGGGCATTCTTTGCAAAAAGCACAATGCCGGACGTATCCCTGTCCAGCCTGTTTATGGGACGGGCCTTGATATGAAGGCCTTGCTTTATGAAGTGCGCAAGAACCATTTGTGCAAGAGTTCCTGATGTATGGCCGGCGGAGGGATGGACCGGGATTCCGGCCTTCTTGTCAACGGCAAGAAAGTATGGATCCTCATAAAGAACGGAAATCTCCGCTTCCTCGGGCTGGTAATTGATTTCTTCATCGTACTCAATGACAGCGCTGACCTTGTCCCCGGCATGGACGATATAGCTGGTCCTTCCTGGACTGTCGTTCAGCAGGATTCCGCCGCGCTGTTTCAAAGTCTTTACGAGACGGGAAGAGAGCTTCATACAACCTCTCAGTATATTTAAGACTTTTTTACCTTCATACTGCCCGGTAACAATAAAATCTATCCTCATGGCAATCCCTGTCCTTATATAGCAGCTGCAGCCTGCACGACGTTTAAAGTGCGTAATTGTAAGCAATGTTGGTGACATGCTGTTCAGAGCTGAAACTGTCCATTTTTTGCGTTCGCACAGTATGACATCTCATCTGCGCACTGAAATATATAAACACACTTGCGCGTGTGTTACAATATATATTATCATACTCAAGGCAGGGTTTAAATTCAGTGGTATTGTTCCGGCACTGCAGCTCACCCCGAATGCTGTACCGAAAGCGCAGCAAACCTTGGGCGAAATGAGAGGAGAAAAAACATGTACGTCGGAGTATTGAGGGCATCGCTGTTCCTGTCAGAACCCCGGTCGCTGAAAGACAAAAGAAGGATAGTGAAAAGTCTGATCGAAAGGCTGAGAAACAAGTTCAACCTGGCAGCGGCGGAAATAGGGGCCCTTGATTCATGGAACAACTGCGAGCTTGGGATCGTCTGCGTTTCAAACGAAGCCGCCCATTCGGACAGGATGATGGCATCTGCCATCAGTTTTATAGAAAACATGGGTACAGTTGAGATAACCCGTGTGGAAACCGAAATAATTCCCGTATAACCCCCTAATGTATACGAATGTCCTTTTCGATATATGTTTTGAGTCATCGGAAGAAAAATGTAAGAAAAACAGTCCGCTTGAAACACCTATGACACACCAAGGCAGTAAGGAGATTTTATGAAACTTAATGTAGCTAAAACTTTCGCAATCAGCCTCGCGTTTTTTACCATCAGCCTTGCCTGGACCCTGTATAACACCTTTGTTCCAATATTCCTTATGGGCAACGAGCATATCCCGGGACTGATAAGAAGCTCGACTGTTCTCGGGTTCATAATGACACTGGACAATATATTCGGCCTGATTTTCCAGCCATATTTCGGAAGCCTGAGCGACAGGACAAAAACAAGGTTCGGCAGAAGGATGCCTTTCATTATCATTGGAATTCCTCTTGCCGCGCTGTTCTTTACGATGATTCCTTTCTACGGTAACATAGGATCATTGTTCAAAACCGACTTACGGCTTTTTGCCCTGATGTTCTCGGTAATCTGCATGAATTTTTTCATGAGCGTGTATAGAGCGCCTGCCACCGCCCTGATGCCCGATGCGACTCCTCCGGCATTAAGAAGCCGCGCAAACGGAATCATAACTGCCATGGGCGGACTTGGCACTATCATCGCGTTTTCCCTCGGAGGAAAGCTGTTCAATATTAATCCCAAATATCCCTTCATAATGGGCGGTGTCATAATGATCATTGCCCTTGCGGTATTGCTTATCTTCCATAAAGAGCCCGAGGAACCGTATTCAGCCGACGAAAGCGAGACAGGCAAGATATCTGGGGGGCTTTTATGGGGTAAAAACGGGCAGCCTTCGGCGATCTCCA
>DUSJ01000162.1 GCA_012842645.1 Clostridiaceae bacterium
CTGGCGCCCATGGCCGTATTGTTCATGATCTGCGCCTTTCCGGCAGGATACTTGGGAGGAAGGATAGGCAGAAAGAAGGCTATGCTTATAGGGAACGCCGTAATCGTCGTAACTTTCGTCATAATATTCATGCTAACGGAAAAGAATTTGCTGCCGGTTATTTTAGGCGTCAGCGGGGCAGGGTGGTCCCTTGTCACCACCAACGCGTATCCCGCTGTGGCCGAGATGGCGCCGAAGGGGAGGACGGGCCTGTATACCGGCTACTATTATGTGTTCACTTTTGCGGCAAGCATATCCAGCCCTATATTGTATGGCTTAGTGGCCGATATGCTGAAAAGCCAGGCTTACCTGTTCATGTTCGGGTGCATCCTGTTTTTACTGGGCATGATATTCCTGATCATGGTGAGAAAGCAGGACATTCAGGAGAATAATAAATAATCAACATTATGTACCAAATGGCATATGTTAAATAAGGAACAATCTGCGGAAGTTTCTTATTATGCTTTTTGGTATCTCAATCGAAAACTGGGTCGGCATAGTCATTGTCGCGGCAGTAGCCGCTTACCTTATTTATATCACCATAACCAAGCAATGGACGAAAGTAAGGGAGTTTGCGTATAAGTCCATGCTGCTTGCCGAGAGAACATTCGGCGATGAAAACGGTAAGCTTAAATTTGAATTTGTAGCCCGGATCGTGTATAAATACCTGCCGTTGTGGCTGAAACCTTTTATCAGCGAAGAAGTCATAAAAAAACTGATCCAGCGCTGGTACAACAGGGCGAAGGATTTTCTTGATGACGGAATGATAAATGAATCGGTATGATCGGTTTCAGTCAATGAGCTTGATTGCCCTGAGACCATAATCGGAGTCTGTATCGAAGGTAACCTCACCTGAACCCACGTTCAGGTTTTCAAGGAATCTCCCTTCGAACCAGAAGCTTTCGCCGTAACTGTTTTTATGAACACTTTCTATGAAGAAACCCACGAACCCGATTATTTTAATGGGCACGTCACCCTTCGTGCTGGTATTGCGCTTCAGCATGGATTCCACCACCGGTATCAGCATGACCCTGCTGTCGCCGACTTTGGCTTTCTTATAATCGGTATTCGGATCACGGGAGACCCTTCTGGCAAAAGCGTCTACAGACTCCTTACCCCCGCTGGAAGGTCCCAGGTAGTACATGTTGTCGTTGATGGCGAAAGTTTCGTGATAACCGAATTCAAGCCAGTGGATATAGTCGTTGAAGTTGGTGTTCTTCCTGATATACACGTTCATATAGTCAAACTGGTAAGGATACCGGTTTGACAAAGGATAGTTCCTGTACACCGGATGATTGCGGTAGTCGCTGGGATAGTTGTAATTCCTCGGATAGCCTGTGTCAGGATAATCGAGGTATGCGCCCTTGCCGTACATGCGCATGACGTAAACCTTGTCATAGTCAAAGTAATCGGGCTTGGGTATGACAAAGGGGACTATCCACGGAACGCTTGCGGCTATTCCCACTTTTGCCGTGGCATCGGCAGAGATCGTGCTTTCATGCATCCCGAGGATCCTGGCAAAAACTGTGGAACTTATCCTGCTGATCGTGACGGTGATGGTACTGTTGTCGTTCCCGACGGACACATCGGCGGTATCTCCGGGTTTACCGTTGAGTTTGACATATTCGCGGGCTATCTCTGCAGCCCTGGCAGGGTTATCGGGCAGTTCCATGGCTCCGGCCAGTGCAGCCGAATCGGCGGCATTCTGGATCTCTGCTTTTGATACCGTCATGATTCCGATATCAACCACAATGGCCGAAAACCCTAATATTACTGTCATCATCAGCACGAAGAGCACAAGGGACTGTCCTTTTTCATTTTTCATTAATATATTAATACGCTTCATCCATCATCACTTCCGGGGAGCAGATATTTGAGCACACAAAAGACTCCTCCGATATAATTTTATAAATGAAGGCAGAGGTTGTTAAATAAGGAGATAGGGCAGGTAGGAATAGCAAAAAAGACCTATCGGGTACTGATTTATAGTCCTACCTAAGGAGCAAAAAAGCCGCCGCAATCTGCCAGTGTCAGACTGCGGCGGCGAATATGAGAATCATTCATTCTGTTATCTGATGAGTGTAAAGTTTCTGAAAACGTTGACCAGTGTATTGGCGACGGTTGACATAGTCTTTATAAAGATATCCAGCGCGACACCGACGACATCCTTGCGTGTATCGCCGACAGTATCACCGGTAACCGCTGATTTATGCGCTGCCGATCCTTTGCCATGTCCCTCAAGCGATCCGGATTCGATGTATTTTTTCGCATTGTCAAACGCTCCGCCGGAATTCCCCATGAAGATGGCGCGCGGGATTGCGACGATCGTAGCACCAATCAGCAAGCCACCTACAAAATCAACACCGAAAATAAATCCGCTGATCGCAGGAATCAACATTGCCAATACTGAAGGGAACAGCATCTTGCGGAGGGCTCCCTGAGTCGCCATCTGGATCATACGGTTATAATCCGGGCGAACCTTGCCTTCCATGACACCGGGAACAGACAGAAGCTTGTCTCCTTCATCAGCCATTGCGCGTGCGGATTCGATCGTGTTGTCAGCAAGGACCGCGCTGAAATATTCAACCAGGGCGCCGCCGATTATCGCACCGGCAACTACGGTGAAGCTGGCAATATTAAGAACCATTTCGGAGTTTGCGGGAGTGAAATTACCAACATAGGAAACGATGAGGCTGACCGTCGCAAATGCTGCACTGCCGATGGCAAAACCTTTGCCTATGGCTGCGGTGGTATTACCGACGGCATCCAGTTTGTCAGTAATCGTGCGTACATTATGGGGAAGGTGGCAGCTTTCCGCCAGACCGCCGGCATTATCGGCGATCGGTCCGAACGCGTCAATGGAAACTGTCGTGCCCACGAATGAGAGCATGCCGAGTGACGCGACGGCAATGCCATAGATACCGCTTATTCTTCCGCTGACGAAAAGTGCTATGCCGATCAGGACAACTGGCAGCAGACAGCTGCGGCTTCCAATGGCGTCACCTTTGGTAATAACAAAGGCGTCACCTTCGGGTGCCATTTCAGCAAGTTTCCGGGTAGGTTTATAGTCAGATGATGTATAATACTCGGTAATGGATCCGATGGCTACAC
>DUSJ01000016.1 GCA_012842645.1 Clostridiaceae bacterium
CCTTTTGAAATTATCTGTGCCGCTATGGCCGCTCCCAATGCTATGCTGCCTTCCACTGTAAGATCTGCGATGTTCAGGATCCTGTATGTAATATATACTCCAATAGTCATCACAGCCCATAAAAGTCCCAGAGAGACAGCACCTTTAATTATCTCCAGCATACTTCGTACATCCTTTTCCGACTGTTAACTTATAGTTTTATGTTCTATCAATGCCATCCTGAGCGAAACGAAGGAAATGAAAGACTCTCTCCATTTCGTTCAGGATGACATGCAGGAACGCGCTGGTTCAAACATACTGCACGTCCCTGCGATTATCAACGAATGCGGGACGAAGGGGGGGAGTCGTCCCATGCAGTTGGGATGTCAAAAATGCCATCCCCGAATGTTTTTTGGTTTACGATACACTCACAGAATGAAGCATCCAATGCTTATTTTATAATATATTGTTTGAGGTCTTCAGGAATCTCCAGGCCTATTTCCTCTGCGACAGTTCCGTTGATTGCAAAATCGAACTTGGTAGCCTTTTCTATAGGCATATCAGCAGGCTTTGCTTCACCCTTGAGTACTTTTATAGCCATGAGACCTGTCTGATAACCAAGGTCGTAGTAGTTAATGCCGAGGGTAGCCAATCCTCCTGTCTCAACCATTCCTGCTTCTCCACAAATAACGGGGGTCCTGGACTTCGATGTCACACCGTAAACAGTTGGCATTGCAGTTGCAAATGTATTGTCGGTCGGTATGTAAATGGCGTCACATTTTTCAACTATAGATTGGGTTGCCTGCTGGACATCGTTGGAATTGCTGACGGTCATCTCTACATATTTGAGGCCCATCTGTTCGATGTATTCTCTTGCAATCCTGGCCTGAAGTACGGAGTTGTCCTCGCTGGAAGTGTAGAGAACACCTACGGTTTTAGCGTCAGGTACCAGTTTTACGAGCAATTCGATTTGCTCCTTGATGGGATTCATGTCGGTTGTCCCGCTGACATTAAGGCCGGGTTTTTCATTGGAAAGGGCCAGCCTTGCATCAACATAGTCGGTAATGGCGGTCCCGAGTATGGGGATCTTGTCAGTTTTTCCCGCGATCGACTGGGCTGCGGGTGTAGCTATCGCCAGGACCAGGTCCACGTTGCTGCTTATAAAGCGGTCACTTATAGAAGAAAGGTTTGTCTGGTCGCCCTGGGCATTCTGATAGTCGAAGGTAATATTCTGACCTTCGATATATCCGTTGTCCTTTAAGGCATCAATAAAGCCTTGACGCGCCGAATCCAGCGCCACATGCTCCATATACTGGATAATGCCTATCACCTGGTTTTTCTTGCCGCCAGAGCAGCCTGAAAATACTACAGATACTACTATGGCAATCAGAATTGCCAATACTGCTACTCTTTTTTTCATATCCGTTCCTCCGTACTACAGTATTTTTTCAATAATTATATGCAGGGACGTGTCATTTTGTCAATGAAAAAGCAAAAACTAACAGTACGCCCTCGGTATGTTTCACGGTACCGAGGGCGTACTGTCTAAAACTGCACTTCTGTGATCACCGGAATCACCATGGGTCTTCTCATGGTCCTGCGGTAGAGGAAATTGCTCAGTTCATCCTTGATAGCATTTTTCGCTGCGGAATAGTTGTTGCCCTTTTTATTTATGTTCTTAAGCAGAACATCTTTCGCAATATTTTTTGCCTCTTCGATAAGTTCCTCGGACTCCTTCACATATACGAACCCTCTCGATACAACTTCGATATCTGCAAGAAGATTGCCTTTCGCATCCACTGTGGCGACCATGACGATAACTCCGTCTTCGGAAAGGATCTTCCTGTCCCTAAGGACTATATCGCCTACATCGCCCACACCAAGACCGTCCACCAGTATACTGCCTGACTGGACGCTGCCGTTGACGACCGCCGTTTTTCTGCTGAGCTCAAGGACCTTGCCATTCTGCATGATAAATATGTTCTTCTCGTTCATGCCGAGGGACTGGGCCAAAACAGCGTGCTTTTTCAGCATCCTGTATTCTCCGTGGGCAGGCATGAAGAATTTGGGCTTTATGAGCCGGTGTATTATCTTGAGTTCTTCCTGTTTGGCATGGCCGGAAACATGTGTCTCTGCCAGTGAGTCATAGATCACATCCGCTCCCTGCTTGAACAAGTCATTGATGACCCTGTATATAAATTTCTCATTGCCTGGTATGGGGCTTGCGGATATGATAACCAGGTCCCCTTCCATTATCTCGACTTTCTTATGGGTGGAAGAGGCAATGCGCGCCAGAGCCGACATTGGCTCACCCTGGCTGCCTGTTGTAATTATGACCACCTGATCCGGTTTTAACTTGTTTATCCTGTCGATATCGATGATAGTATCCTCGGGGAAGGACAAATATCCCAGCCTTACTGCCGTCCTGACCACATTAAGCATGCTACGTCCGACCAGTGCCACCTTTCTTCCATATTTCATTGCAGAGTTCACTATCTGCTGGATGCGGTGGATGTTGGAAGCAAAGCTTGCTACTATGATACGGCCTTTGGCTCCCCTGAATACATTGTCGAAGGTTTCCCCCACTGTTCTCTCCGACATGGTGTAGCCTGGCCTTTCAACATTGGTGCTGTCGGAAATCAGCAGCAGAACGCCTTTCTTACCCAGTTCGGCCATTCGTGTCAGGTTTATGGGTTCACCTTCGATGGGGGTCTGGTCGATCTTGAAGTCCCCCGTATGGAAGACCATGCCGACAGGAGTATCGATCGCCATTGCAACAGCACCCGCTATACTGTGGGTGGTGTGGATGAATTCGATCTTGAAAGGCCCCAGTTGTATCGTCTGACCTGCTTTAATTTTGCGCAGGTCGACCGGATCATCAAGTTCATGCTCCAGCAGCTTGTTCTCGATCAGGCCAAGAGTCAGTTCCGTTCCATATACAGGAACCGGCACACGTTTCAATACGTATGGAAGAGCTCCGATATGGTCTTCATGCCCGTGGGTCA
>DUSJ01000163.1 GCA_012842645.1 Clostridiaceae bacterium
CGGTAGTGATATTCGGAAGCTCGGAAGCCCCGGGGTGTCCTTCGGCTGCCGACGCTATTTTTTCATAAAGCACCGATGAGCTGGCTACAGACGTGATATTTATTATTATTCCCTTTTCATAGCCGACAGTGGAGTTGAACTCATCAACCAGGTCATTCATGGATTTTTCCATCTGTCCGCCGTAATTATGCCATAGCGTAATTATAACAGGTTTTTTCGGATCAAGCGGACTTTTATCCCCACAGCCTGAAAAAGCCGGCAAAAGTATAATCAAAGATAGTGCAATAACAATTATTTTTTTCATTTTAATGCTCCTTTGTCTAAAAATCACCCGCGGGGTGATTACAACCACAGGGAGATATTAATATAATAACATCATAAAACGGGAGAATAGAGGGATTAACATAATTATATAACAGAAAAACGGTTATGTAGATACCTGTTATTAATAGAACTATTGTTTTTTTAAGGTAATAAAATCATACCTCGAGGCAGGTAACCAATGAATAACAGTTTGGAGATGGGTTTGCCGGAGAAGTTCAATATAGCAGGTCTGAACGGTGGTCTGACTGTGACGTTTTATTGCAGCAGTTGCGATATGAACGTCACAAGAGACATATATGATGTGAATAATATGGAACTGGCGCTAAAAGAAGCATGGAAGGAGGCAAGAAAGTATTTTAATCGCTGCCATGAGTGCGGCGCATGGGTATGCGACGACCACTACAATGAAGATGTCATGAAATGCATATCCTGTCATCCAAAATAGTTCTCATTTTAATCGACATCAAAATTACTTTAGGAGGTATTAAAATGAAAAAGAAAATGATTGCCCTGCTGCTCGCCCTTGTTTTCATTATTCCCGGTTCGGTATTAAGCTTTGCTGATAATGCTCCTTCCAGCCTCGAAGCCCCCAAAAACCTGAATGTGTATGTTGACAATGACGATATCCTGATAAGATGGACATTGCCGCAAAGTATAGCAGACGGTGCAGCGAGTGCAGCTTATGATGGGGACATCATGTATTTCATAGACTGGAAGGTCAATGACGGTCCGTGGCATTACGATGCTCCCAAAGTCAGGGTCGGCTTATACAGATGGGACACTGACAGCAATTTCTTCAATTATGTTGCCGGTTTGTCCTGGGATGCAGACAATGTACAGGAAATTCATCTGCCCTATTATGCATTCGGATATGATTCCCATGAGCAATTAGATCTGGCTAACAATAAATATACTTTCAGGATGCGTTTTGCATTTGAAGCTTATGGTTTGGAAGAAGGCGATGAACTTCTGACCTCTCCATACTCCAATGAGGTTTCGATAGGAAAAGGAGTCAGTTCTCAGCCTCCCAAAACATTGGATGCGACGCAGAACCTCAAGGCGGAATTGAAATACAATGAACATGGCAAACCATATTTCCTGCTGAACTGGACAAATCCCGAGTCAGTCAGCGAAGTTAATGAAAACTTTCCTGTCCGCGTAAAGATCGACTTCAAGGTCGGCACCGGGAAATGGTATTCTGAAACAGTAACTCTCGACTGGATGGGAAGTATCCCGCTGAGTACCAGTTACAACTTTGATCCTGTTGAAGAGCATTATACAGACAGGATGGTAATAGAAGAGAATGTATATTACATAAGGATCATGTATATATATGAATCGGTCGACGGAAAGACACGTGTCGTTTCACCTTACTCCAATGTCGTGTCGATAGGCACACCTAAATATGAATCGGCAAGCAGCTGGGCTGTTTCTGAGCTTGACCAGGCTGCCGAGCTTGGATTCATCACGGATACTATAAAAGGTAAGATGAATGGCCCTATTACCCGTGAAGAGTTTGCCGAAGTTGTGGTCAACTTTTATGAGATAGTAACCGGTAAAAAAGCCGAACCGCATCCTACCGAAAAATTCAGTGACACAGCAAATCCTGCGGTTTTAAAAGCCCGCAACCTTAATATCGTATACGGTGTTGGTGAAGGAAAGTTTGCTCCCAAGAATTACCTGACCCGTGAGCAGATGGCCGCCATGATCACCAGGACCATTTCCGCCTGCTATGCTGAAATCACGTCTGAATTTATTGAGAACGATGTCAAAAACGTTCCGGATTTCAGGGACCAGGCAAGCTTCGACAGGTACGGAATAGTTCCTGCCAAGTTCATGGCTAAGTATAAAATAACCGTTGGCATAGACAACCTCGGGAATTACGGTCCCAAGAACACCTGTACCCGTGAGCAGGCCGTAATTTTCCTGCTCAGAGCATACCTGTACAGAGACCAGTACTTAAAATAATCAATCACCCCCCCCAGCGATTGATTAAATATAAGAGCCGGAGCGCAAGCTCCGGCTTTTATTGCATATTTGGTTTTCAATAAAATCATCCGCTGGGTGATTGCAATGGAAAGAAAATAAATATAATATTACAGCAAAGATTGGAAGCAACCTGCTTGTACGGAAGCTGACGGACATTCAAAAAATAAGAGGAATGGGGGCTGTTGCTGGTATGAAGAATGTGTTCAAAAGAATCTTTTCCGTATTGCTGGCGATATCTGTTGTGTTCCTTTCATGCTGCAGACAGCGGGACAAAAGAGAAGAAAGCAGAGAAAGAGACGAAAACTCTGAAATCGTTGATCTGGTCGACTGCGAGGAATATGATGAATTTATAGAAACAATTGATTATATCATTGACTCGTTTTCAATTGATGATATCGAATCGGATATATTGCAGGAATTTAATGAGGCAAGCTCCGAGAAAAGATCTGAAATAGCATTGGAACTGGCTGATGACATTGCACGAGCAAACTTCCTGGGAATACACAGCGATGAGATTTTCGGGATAGCCGGAAATATAGTAAAGGCATATCCTCATCCGGCTTTGCTGAACAACTTCGGAATAATGGCGCTCGAGCATGGGTACACTGACGAAGCGCTGTATCTCCTTTTACTGGCTGCGGCACAATGTCCCGATAATCCGGTTCTCCTTGTAAATGTGGCAAACCTGTATCTTGAACTGGGGTATTATAGTGAAGCAAAACTGTATGCCGAGATGGCATTGAACGCCGCCGGCGATTTCGGACCTGCATATCAGGTTCTGACCACCCTGCATCTGAAGGACGGCAACAGCGAACTTGCCGCCGAAACAATGATAAAGAGCGCGAAGCATTGCTTTAACGATATTTCTGTATATCATTTCCTGTCATTCCTGGATGCCGTTTCCCAACTTGATCCGGAAGAGGATGATTTTCCGCTTGATGAGAAGTTTATTGATGAACTGTATGAGATAGCGAGAGAAAATACCGGGAGTTACACCGATGTAAGTACCGATATCCCGGAAGCGCAGCTTTCGCTTAAAGACTTCCCCCCAATAACCGGACCGGAAAACCTGATGAAATCAAGAGATTACCTAAATAGCCTGTTCGATGAAAAATACCAAAAAGAGATTGAAATAAACCGTTATTACCAGGACTATACATGGGCTTATGCCTATTATTTGTCAATGGTGGAGAGTTCATACTACCCGGAGGAAGAAAACGTATACGAGGTTCTTACAACAGCACGACAGATATGCGCAGTACATGTGCTGGAGTCCTACTACAGGTTTGAGCTCAATAAACTGAATAAAAAATACGAGAACGACATCAGGGAACTGCTTGATAAAATGTGGGATGAAGCTGATAAAATCAAAGACGAATTCTCGAGAAAACAGGATGAACTGATGGAGAGAGCATATGAACTGAACTATCAGTTATATGCCGACCTGTTCAGCGGGATATTCACGGAGACGGACCTTAGGGCTGACGAAGCAAAGGAAATCATGCGTATCGTCATCGACCTGGCAAATGTGGAAGTGCAGAAGCAAAACGCGATAATGCAGAAGCTTAAAAGTTATTCATATGA
>DUSJ01000164.1 GCA_012842645.1 Clostridiaceae bacterium
GCGAACGGATATATACATTTTATCCTGTGCGCCGGAAGGGGGCAAGAGGGCAAGAAATGGTTCGCAGTATCATATTCACTTATGGCATTCGCTGTCCATGGGGCATCCTGAACAGCAGGCTCCGCATGAACTCCTGTGGTTTTTCTTGTCGCGGATCAGTTTTACCACCACCGCGACCACTATCAGCAATACGATTGCCCCCACTATTAGTGAAGCAAGATTTTCAGATATAAAACTCAGCATTATGCCTGAACTCCTTTCAAGGTTTTGTAGGTGGAGGTTTCATACTTGTTCCTCCGGAAAATCATGTAGAGCATGGCTGCCAGCACTGCAAAGCCCCCAGCCGTTCCGGGAGTGAACCCGTTGCCTCCGAAGAACATTCCCAATTGATATACTATGATCGATACCGAATATGCGAAAATGCACAGGTAGCCGATTGCATACCAGGTCCATTTCGGACTGTTCATTTCGCGCCTGATGGCTCCCATCGCTGCAAAGCACGGGGCGCACAGCAGGTTGAACAGCATGAACGAGAAACCTGACAGGGCTGTAAAATGGCTGGCTATGGGAGAAAGGCCTTCAAGCGCGCCTTCCTCGACCAAAACAAGGGCATCTCCGCTGATACCATACAATACGCCAAACGCCCCAACCACCTCTTCCTTTGCGACAAGGCCCATTAATGTGGCCACTGCCGCCTGCCAGTATCCGAAACCGAGAGGGGCGAAGATTGGGGCAATGAGCCCGCCTATCGCCGCCAGCACACTGTTGTCCATGTCTTCAACAATGCCGAAGGATCCATTTTCTACGCCAAAGCTGCTCAGGAACCAGATCAGTACGCTTGCCGCGAGGATAACCGTTCCGGCGCGCTTGATGAAAGACCAGGCGCGCTCGCCGGTTGTCCTCAGGACGTTTTTAGGAGAAGGTATATGATATGGAGGGAGTTCCATGATAAATGGAGAAGGTTCTCCGGCAAAAGCCCTGGTTTTCTTTAAAATTATGCCTGAAATCAGAACGGCGGCTACACCGATGAAATATGCAGTTGGTGCCACCCACCATGCCCCGCCGAACAATGCTCCGGCTATAAGGGCTATCAGGGGCATCTTAGCTCCGCAGGGTATGAACGATGTAGTCATTATCGTCATTCTGCGTTCTTTCTCACTTTCTATGGTACGGGAGGCCATTATTCCGGGAACCGAGCAGCCGGAACCAATCAGCATGGATATGTAAGACTTGCCTGAAAGGCCGAATCTCTTGAATATCCTGTCCATGATGAACGCTGCGCGGGCCATATACCCGACGTCTTCAAGTATCGAAAGGAACAGGAAAAGGATTACCATCTGGGGAACAAATCCAAGCACGGCCCCGACGCCGCCGACGATACCGTCGACGATAAGGCCGTTCAGCCAGCTTACTACCCCTATTTCTTCAAGCCAGGAAGAAAGGGGGGCGATTATCCATTCACCGAACAGGATGTCATTGGTAAAGTCGGTCACCAGGGTGCCTACCGTCGTTACAGAGATATAGTAGACAATAAACATGATAAGCGCGAAAATGGGCAGTCCCAGCCACCTGCTGGTAACTATCCTGTCTATCCTGTCGGAGGTGCTGACATTTGACCTGTTCTTCTTTTTGACGGCTGTCCTGACGACCTTGTTTATGTAGGCATATCTCTGGTTGGTGATTATGCTTTCAGCGTCATCGTCCATTTCTTTCTCGCAGGCCTTTATGTCCGCTTCGATATGTTCGAGGACCGAAGGGTCAAGGTTCAATTCCTCTATTACCTTTTTGTCGCGCTCGAATAACTTGATGGAATACCAGCGGGTATGCCCGCCGGGTATTTTTCCCTCGATGGCTTCCTCGATGTGGGCGATGGCATGTTCGACAGCGCCGTCAAATATATGCTTCGGTTCGGTCTTCTTTCCGGACCTCGCAAGCTCAGCGGCTCTTTCTGCAACATCAATGGTGCCGATGCCTTTAAGCGCTGATACCTCGACAACCTCACACCCAAGGTCGTCGGCAAGTTTACCCGCGTCAATCACATCGCCCCTTTTCCTAACAATGTCTATCATGTTTAGAGCGATGATCATCGGGATTCCCAGTTCGGCAAGCTGGGTCGTGAGGTAAAGGTTCCTTTCAATGTTGGTACTGTCGACTATGTTGATTATCGCGTCAGGCTTTTCGTTTATCAGGTAGTTCCTGGCGATAACTTCCTCCATGGTGTAGGGGGAAAGGGAATAGATACCGGGAAGATCCTGGATGATAACATCAGGATGCCCCTTTAGTTTTCCTTCCTTTTTTTCGACGGTGACCCCGGGCCAGTTTCCCACGTACTGGTTGCTGCCCGTCAGGTCGTTGAACATAGTTGTTTTACCGCTGTTGGGATTTCCGGCCAATGCGATTTTTATCTCCATAACTGCCTCCAGATGTCGGTTAGACACATCTAACATGTGTATAAAAATTTTATTCTTCCTCTATTTCAATCATTTCAGCATCGTTTTTCCGTATCGTTAGTTCATAATCAAGCACGCGAATTTCCATGGGATCGCCCAGGGGGGCGACTTTTCTGAAAAACACCTTTGTGCCTTTGGTTATACCCATATCAAGAAATCTTTTTTTAAGAGCGCCGGAACCATGTATCTTTTTGATAGTGACTGTCTCTCCTATTTTTGCATCACGAAGCGTCCTCATATGTTTCCTCCCGTCAGACAAGGATCAGGTTGGCCATGTTCCTGTCAAGAGCGATCCGGCTGTTTTTTATGGAGAGTATAATGCTGCCGTTGATCTCGCTTATGACCGTGACCTTTTCGCCGGTAACAAGGCCAAGCCCGGAAAGATATCGGCGCAGTGCGTCATTTCCCATGACTTTTCTTATGTAATTGGTTTCACCTGCCCGTGCCAGACTGAGCGGCATTAATTAATCCCCCCATGGTAGTTAGTCTGTTCTAACTATAGTTTAATGCGTCTAACTCCAAATGTCAATGCGTTTCTTTCAGCCGAGATGACGATTTTACATAATATACAAAAATGATAATATCCTTGATAAAACAGTTGGCAGATGTTAACATAATTATATGGAAGAAGAAAGGAGACTCCGATGCAGGTTAACGAATCCATTGAGAATTATCTTGAAATGATACTTATACTCCAGAAAACAAAGGGGTATGTCCGCTCGGTGGATATCGCGACGGAACTTGGGGTTACCAGGCCGAGCGTGAGCCATGCGATGAAACTGCTACGGGAGAATAATTATATCGTTATGGATTCCAGCGGACTTATCAAACTGACCGAAACTGGCGCCGAGATCGCGGAACGCATGTATGAAAGACACGGTATGCTCGCCAAGTTCCTCATGTCCCTCGGGGTCGACGAGGAGACCGCTTTAATCGACGCCTGCAAAATAGAGCACGATATAAGCGATAAAAGTTTCGAGGCCATTTGCAGATATATACAGAATAAATAAGAAAAATAAATGGAAGCGACGGGCAGGCCTAAAGCCTGTCCTTTTTAATTCTGTTCCAGGGCACAGGAACTGCCGCAGCCTGACCTGCCTTTGCTCTGCGGTTTCCAGCCGCAGATCCGTGCGCGCTGTATCGCTCCGAACAGATTGGCTTTTATATGCCTGTTTTCCCTGGCGAGGTCTCTTATCAGGTCCTTTATATACTGGCGCCTGGTGGAACCGTCGGCAGGACATCCGCTTTTTATGGGAACAAGGCAGAGGTGCCTGACAGCCGATCTGACAAGCGTTTCTTCGGTATAGATCAGGGGCCGGATCAATGTGACTTCTTTTCTGTCAAGGAAAGTAACGGGAGAAAAGGTATGTATCCTTCCCTCGTAAACCTGTGACATTAGGAATGTCTCAATCACGTCGTCCATGTGGTGGGCGAAGGCGACCTTGTTGCAGCCGAGACTGATGGCTGCGTTGCACATGGCGCCTCTTTTCATGTTGGCGCAAAGGGAGCAGGGATTTTGTTCCTTTCTTACGTCAAAAACGATTTGGGCTATATTGGTTTTTTCTATATGATATTCGACACCAATGCTTTCATAAAAGCTCTGAAGGCTTTTTCTGTCAAACTCTTGAAAGCCCAGGTCAATCGTGACAGCCATAAGGTCGAACTTCGCGGGAAGGAACCGCTGCAGCTGTTTCATAGCAAGAAGCAGCAACTGGCTGTCTTTTCCCCCGGATACGCCGACTGCCACCTTGTCCCCGTCCTGGATCATGTTGTAGTCTTCAACTGCCTTGCGTACTCTTGAGAGTATTTTCTGAAGCATATATGGCCTGCCCTTCTCTTGGAAGTCAAAAACACTTTACTAATCTGCCTTCGGATATTATAACAATAAGGGGAATCTGTGCACAAGCGGTTCTCAATAGTTGTTATTAATCAGACAATATGATAAGATTTATTTATATTTATCAGACAAATTATATCAAACGCCGGGGTATTTTATGCTTCAAAGAATAAAGAATCTGAAGATAGTACAGTCTTTTCTGCTTCTCAAGGGAAACACAAAAGTATCCATAGTGTTCGAACCTCTGTGGGGGATACCATATACGATCTATACTTTCTACCTGAGCCTGTACATAAAGGAAATGGGCGTATCGGACGAGCAGCTCGGTATAATAATAGGCGCCGGGTTTTTGTCTGCGGCTGTTTTCTCATTTTTCAGCGGAATGATTACAGACTACCTCGGGAGAAAGAAAGCGACCTTTATTTTCGATCTCCTGGCATGGCCTGTGGCTATTTTTATCTATCTTATCTCCCGGAGCCTTCTTATGTTTGTTATCGCCACGGTCGTGAACAACCTGATGAAAGTTACCGCCGTATCCTGGAATCTCATGCTCATTGAGGATGCCGATTCTGACCAGCGTAAAGCGGCTTATAACATCAAGGATATCATTAACATTTCCCTTGGCATAATAACCCCCCTCGCGGGTCTTGTCGTTGCCAGGCACGGAGTCATTAAAGCCGAGAGGGCATTCATGATCATAGCGATTATAAGCATGACTTTGATGATGCTGTTAAGAAACAAGATGTATACCGAGACAAAGATAGGCCGGCAGATCCTAAACGAGAACAAAGGCCTTGCTTTAAAAGACATGCTGAAAAAAGGGCCGTTCAACGGAGCATTTGCCCAGCTTCGGGAAAACAGGCATCTGAAAATTGCCTTTTGGATTCAGGTGCTGTTCAACCTGACCCTGCCTTTGGGGGCGTTCAACAGCATGTATTTTGCCCCGTTCATGACTGAACACCTGGGAATAGACAAGGCCACTGTTTCAGTGCTGGGCGGCGTTTATGCCGGTGTGATGCTTATCGTGTTCCTTTTTATCAACCCTTCAATTCCGGGAAGGAATATGAAAGCGCCAATTTTAACAGGACTTTTTCTCCAGGTCATTGCAATGATCGGTATCCCAATGATTCCTAAAGGAATGATGGCCCTGGCGATCCTGGCCGTTGCCCTGTACTCCTTCGGATATGGCATATTCATGCCTTTCTTCAGCACTATGCTGGCAGATGTGTCGGAAGGAAAAAGCAGGGCGGGCGTGTACTCCCTTATAAATACGGCGACAGCCGTTCTGAGCGCCCTTATAGGGTGGGGCTCGGGCTTTCTCTATGCGGCCGCTCCCCGCTTCATCTTTTACATTACAGCTCTTCTCCTGGGCCTCAGCATCCTCTCCATGCTCCTCCTCAAAAATGAGTAACGGGGACGTGAGTAACGGGGACGTACACTTTTACTCATTTTGAGTAATGGGGACAGGTGAATCCAGTGAAGATTTGGGTCTTGAAATACCATATCAAACCCTGTATAATTGACAATGCCGTTAAAATATATATTTTCGAGGTGTAGCGCAGTTGGTAGCGCGCTTGGTTTGGGACCAAGATGTCGGGAGTTCGAGTCTCTTCACCTCGACCACGCTAAAAGCCCGTTGTCCGTAAGGATAGCGGGCTTTAATTGTTTTTCACCCACTGCCGATTTCACCATCAGGGGGATGATTTGTGGGATGGTTTGAGCGGGCAGAGTTTGCATAAATCTTTTGCTTTTGTAAAAACTCAGAATGTAACGTTCAGTCAGCAAAACCTCAGTGTTTTACGTTATATCTGAAACAGTCTGTTTGAATCAATATAATGAAATTATCGGCCGTATGACCAGATTTGTGCGGCTCTGTTAACTTAGTATGAAAGAAATGAGATCTGAAAGGCCTCTGGTAGGTTTAAAAAAGGAAAAAAACCTACAAATGGAAACGACTATGTGTAAGATAACACGAAAAAAAGATACGTGCAAGC
>DUSJ01000165.1 GCA_012842645.1 Clostridiaceae bacterium
CTGTTCGCGCCAATCTATTTCCTGTCTCTCATACCTGTCTATTACGGGGAATCGGATGATACCAGGCCCGAAGAAACCATAAAGCAGAAAGAGGACAGGATCGGCAGAATGGCCGATTGTCCCCGGTACCTGGAGATACTCATCTCGTATATCATAATCCCCCTGACAGCGGCATATACCGTAATCCTGGCCGTGTATATAATCCTGAACGTCGGAAGGAAATTCTGGACCGACAACCTGCTGGAACCCCTGTTCGTGGCCTATTCTATCACGGTAATCCTGGTATATATACTCGCCAGCAGGCTGGAAAACAGGTTCGCTCAGCTTTTCAGAAGAATTTTCCCGAAGGTTCTTATCCCCATAGTGGTATTCCAGACCGTTGCGTCTGTCCTGAAAATAGGCGATACGGGGGTTACCTATGGCCGGTATTACGTGATTTTGTACGGAATTTTCGCGACCATTGCCGGCATCCTGTTCAGCTTCATGCCGGTCAGAAGAAATGGCATCATAGCAGGCATACTGATTGTCCTGTCGCTGGTATCCATAATACCCCCGGTCGACGCGTTCACCGTAAGCCGCGAAAGCCAGATAGCCATACTTCGCGATACGCTTGAAAAGAACCATATGCTTGAAGGAAATACAATACGGCCAGATCCCGGCATTCCCGTCGGGGACAAGGCAAGGATCGCGGGTTCGATGGAGTACCTGAACAGGATGGACTATATCGGCCATGTTCCGTTCCTGCCCAAAAACTTCAATTACTATTCCGACTTTGAAAAGACCTTTGGCTTCGATCAATACGGTCCGGGCGCCGAGATCCCCGAGTTCATATATCTCCGGCTTGCCGATGATGCCATTATCGACGTTGCCGGTTATGATGCCATGACAAAAACGAACGTCATCATGCCCGGCGACAGGGAAGAAGAGACCACCATCGGGACCCTGGCCAAATCGGGGAAGAATTACACCCTTAAAAAGCTTCATGCCAATGATGATGCTTTCATACTCCTGGCCGGCGAAGATGGAAGGGACATCGTAAACTTTTCGGTGATGAGGGTATTCGATGCGTTCGCGGACAGGCAGTCCGGCGTGAAAGATATTATTTCCCCCGAAGAAGCGACATTTACCGAAGGGAATGAAAACGCGGCCATAACCGTTATCGTCCAGACCCTGAACATGGAGAAGATGTCACAGGCAAGTTTCTTCAGCGCCGAGATGTATATCCTCGTAAGGATCAGGTAAAAAGCGGCTGCAGCCGTTTTAGCTGTATAATTACACAGTCTCAGGAGCAGCAGGTTCCATACTGTTCTTTCCGTGGCGTTTCCTTTTGCAGTAAGGCAAGGGATACCGTTTATGAGTCAGGTGATGCCTGACGCATTCATCGCACTTCCCAAACCTCGGGCATCTCTTTCTGACACAGGGGCATTCGGCCAATCCTTTATTGGGCATCCCTGTTCCTCCGTTTTTCAGAATCTGCTCGTAGTTTAACCTTCCGTTATTCCCTTATGCCGCCAAATACTTTAATATGAAATTACATTACCATTAACTCAGGAGGACACCATGACTGACATAACAGCAAGGATCGCCAGTGAGCTTTCCGTCAGGCAATCCCAGGTGGAAAGCGCAATAAGGCTGATCGATGAGGGAAATACCATCCCGTTCATAGCACGCTACAGGAAGGAAGCGACCGGGGGACTGGACGACCAGGTCCTTCGGGAACTGTTCGACCGCCTGACTTACCTGCGGAACCTTGAAAGCCGCAGGGAAGAGGTAAGGAGACTGATCGAAGCCCAGGAAATGCTGACCGACGAGATCTCAGAGGCCCTTGACAAGGCGGAGACCCTCCAGGAAATAGAGGACATTTACCGTCCGTTCAAGCCAAAACGCCGGACAAGGGCATCGATAGCGAGGGAAAAAGGCCTCGAGCCCCTCGCTGTGATAATATATGCCCAGAAACCTGTCAAAGGCGATGTGTTTGCCATTGCGTCGGAGTATATCAATGCGGAGAAAGGCATCAATACCGCCGAAGAAGCCATTTCGGGAGCCATGGACATCATCGCCGAAACCATATCAGATAATGCCGAATACAGGCGGTTCATCCGTGACATCACTTTCAGGGAGGGCGTTATAATCACCGCGGCCAAAAAGGAAGAGGATTCGCCCTACAGGATGTACTATGATTATAAGGAGCCTGTTGCAAAAATAGCTCCCCACCGGGTGCTTGCCATTGACAGGGGAGAAAGGGAAGAATTCTTATCGGTAAAGATCGAAGCGCCTGAACCCCGGGTCATTGACTGGCTGAAAAGCAGGATCATTTCAAAAACAGGTTCTGTCTTTACTGAAATAATAGAAAAGGCAGTTGAGGATGCATATAATCGCCTGATAGCTCCTTCCATCGAGAACGAGATCAGGGGGATGCTGACAGAGGCGGCTTCGGAACAGGCCATAAAGGTATTTTCGGAGAACCTGAGGAACCTCCTGATGCAGCCTCCCGTCAGGGGCTGCACCGTACTGGGGCTGGACCCTGCTTACCGTACGGGCTGCAAGCTGGCCGTAGTAAACGAAACAGGGAAGGTTTTGCATACGGGAGTAATATATCCCACACCTCCCCAGAACAAGGTCAAAGAGTCTGCCGACATACTGAAGGATATCATATATAAATATAAAGTCGATATCATTGCCATAGGAAACGGCACGGCTTCGAGGGAGTCGGAGATATTTGTGGCCGGAGTGATAAAGACCATGGACAGGAAAGTCCGCTACATGGTGGTAAGCGAAGCCGGAGCGTCGGTGTATTCGGCATCGAAACTTGCAGCCGAAGAGTTTCCCAATTTCGACGTATCCTTAAGAAGCGCCGTTTCAATTGCAAGGAGGCTCCAGGATCCGCTGGCCGAACTGGTCAAGATCGATCCTAAGTCCATTGGCGTAGGCCAGTACCAGCACGATATGAACCAGAAAAGGCTGGGCGAGGCCCTTGCCGGCGTGGTGGAGAGCTGCGTCAACAGCGTGGGCGTGGACCTGAACACCGCATCGCCTGCTCTTTTATCTTACGTGGCGGGTATAAATTCCACGGTGGCCGCCAATATAGTCGAATACCGTGAGAAGCACGGAAGCTTCAGGAACAGGAAAGAGCTCAAATTAGTCAAACAGCTCGGAGAGAAGACTTTTGAGCAGTGCGCAGGCTTCCTGCGGATTCACGAAGGCACTAATATACTTGACAACACCGCGGTTCATCCCGAATCCTACGAGGCCTGTGAAGCCCTTTTAAAGCTTACCGGGCATACCCTTTGGGATGTCAGGGAAAGAAAGCTTGGGAACCTGAAAGCCGAAGTAGAAAGGCTCGGGGTCGAAAAGGTTGCGTCCCTTATCGGCGTTGGAGTTCCCACGTTGAACGATATGATCGAAGAGCTGCTTAAACCGGGCAGAGATCCCCGCGACGAGCTTCCTCCGCCGCTGCTGCAAGAGGATGTCCTTGATATAAACGACCTGAAGCCCGGCATGATCCTGGACGGTACGGTTAGGAACGTGGTGGATTTCGGCGCTTTCGTGGATATTGGCGTCCACCAGGACGGACTGGTGCATATTTCGGAACTGAGCGACCGGTTCGTGAGAAACCCGATGGAAGTCGTGTCGGTAGGGGATATAGTCAAAGTAAGGGTCCTGGACGTTGATCCTGCAAGAAAAAGAATCTCCCTGTCCATGAAGGGGATCAGCCAGTAATTGGGAAAATCATCCGGATTTCACGAAACCTTAATCCCGAAGACCACTCAATAAAAAGTACCCGCTGTCGGTTACCCGCTGCATATTGGGACAGGCAGCGGGAATACTTATTTATTGAGTACTGGTGAATTGCGGAAGGGTTGCGTGATTTTTTGGATAATAAATACTATTTCAGATCCGATGACAAACTGGCTGTTTTCAAGGTAGCCCGTGCTATTTCCGAAACCATGGAATCATCAGGGTTTAAGAGCAGGAAAAACGCCTTGCGGGAGCGTTCAGTCATTGCCATGTGCATCGGGACCGACCGCTCCACGGGAGACTCCTTAGGCCCGCTTGTAGGAGATATGCTTGTAAAATTCAAAATGAACGGGGTCCATGTATACGGGACCCTTGAAAATCCTGTACATGCAAGGAACCTCGAAGAAACACTGACCAATGCGCGCATCCTTCATCCTGACGCTTTCCTGGTGGCAGTGGACGCATCTCTCGGAATCCTGGACCATGTGGGCTGCATATCCGTCGGGAAAGGGCCCATAAAACCGGGAGCGGGGCTGAAAAAAGAGCTTCCCCCGGTAGGTGATATGCACATAACGGGCATCGTCAACACCGGCGGGTTCATGGATTTCCTGGTACTTCAGAGCACACGCCTTTCCGTTGTCATGAAAATGGCCGACGTTATTGCCCGCAGCCTGCATATGGCGATCAACGAGTATTCATCCATATCCGTCCAGGATGCCTACAAGGTACTGTAAAACGCATTGCGGACCTTCCGGTATCTTTTTCTCTTTCCTGTTATAGTTTCACGCTGCAAAATTGTGGTATAATACTTTCAAAGCCTTATACGAATTTTTTATCGAAAGGAGCCATGGTATGGAAAAATGGGTTTGCACGGTTTGCGGATATGAATATGATCCGGAAGTAGGGGATCCTGATTCCGGTATAGCCCCAGGAACACCTTTTGAAGATCTTCCAGACGACTGGGTATGTCCTGATTGCGGTGTCAGCAAGGACATGTTTGAAAAAGCATAACAATGTCATTGATCTTGCGGGATGTGCCCGCCATATTCATACAGGGTGTCTGATTGGTGGTTGGCTATTAAGCTGATCCCAGAGGTCAGATACAGAAGGTGATAACCCTCTGATTATTTTTGCAAAATATCATAGTCAGAGAGTTTTTGTTTCGCTTTTTCATCCTGCTCCCTGACATAATCCCAGTATTCGGGAGGAGTTTTTTCTTTTTCAACAACATTTAGCTCCCCGATTTGAGCAAGAGCTTTTATTTTTTCATTTACAAACTGCTGCATACAGTTAGGGATGTGATCCTTATAGTACCTGTGTATGGCTACGCATTCCCTGCATTTTCCATGCCACTCGCATTTAACTTTCGGACATGAGCACTTTAAATTTTCAGGATTACTCACTACATCCCGGAGCTCTTTTACAACTTCGCTGTAAAACTATTCCTTTGTCCACACAACTATCGTTCCTCCACCTGCAGAATTGCCTTTTGCCCAATAATGCCAAGGCTTTAAAAGTATATTACTATAATATACCGATTAGTCAACAATAGCTTTGCTTATATCTTCATCCTAAAGTTTCTGCGCCTACTGCCTGAAGGGGGGAGGATACTTACTCGGGCAGGGTGGCATAATCAGAGGTCAATTGAAAAAGTAAATTCCGATTTGCAAAAGTAAAATCCACAGATTTAATGAAATGAGAAAAGACCTTAAGTTTGCATTGTTTGATTAGAAGAGTTTGATAAACATAAATGGATATAATGTAA
>DUSJ01000017.1 GCA_012842645.1 Clostridiaceae bacterium
CACAGGCGCCGCAGTTGGCGCCGGGAAGCATTTCCCTTACCTTCGCTATCCTCTCGTCGACCTTTACCTCGAAAACCTTTGACGCATATGAAAGGCCAAGGCCAAAAACAAGCCCCAGGCCGGAAATAACCGCAATTGGAATCAAAATCATGCTCAATCCCGCCACATCCTTTCTAAGAAATGATCAAGCCTGCAAAACCCATAAATGTTATAGACACCAGTGATGCGGCTATAAGCGTTATTGGCATCCCCTTGAATGCCTCGGGGATATCCGCAGTCTCCAGGCGTTCCCTGATCCCGGAGAACAGTATCAGGGCAAGGGTAAAGCCCAGTCCTGCTGCGAAGCCGAACACTACGGACTGTATGAATGTGTAATCGCGTTCAACGAATATCAGCGCTGAACCCAGAACCGCGCAGTTGGTAGTAATGAGCGGCAGGTAAACACCCAGGGCCTTGTAAAGGGCAGGCATGGTCTTTTTCAGAACCGTCTCCACAAACTGTACCAGCGTTGCTATGACCAGGATAAACGCGATGGTTTGAAGATATTCCAGCCCATAAGGTTTTAGCAGGTATTCGTTGGTAAGCCACGTTACAGCCTGGGAGATCACAAGGACGAATGTCACGGCGCCGCTCATGCCCAGTGCGGTGGAGGTTTTCTGGGAAACACCCAGGAACGGGCAAATGCCCAGGAACTTCGTGAGCACGAAATTCTCTACCAATATAGCTCCTATAAGGATTGCAAAAAGCTCTTTCATACTGTTTCACCCCCATTTGCCGCATTGGCGCAGCCCTGACATCCTACAGCACAACATCCGACCTCTTTATCCTCGATCGTCCTGGGATCTTTAACTTTGAAAACCTTATTGAACAGCGCAATCAACAGCCCCATCACCAGGAATCCTCCCGGAGGCAGGATAAAGAAGGTAGCGGGTTCAAACAGGTTAACCGTCACAGGAATCCCCATCCATGTTCCGGAACCAAGAAGTTCACGGACAGAACCAATGATGGTTATCGCTATCATGAAGCCCGTACCCATGCCTATACCGTCCATGAATGATTCAACCGGCGGGTTCTTTTGGGCAAACATCTCGGCCCGGGCAAAGATGATGCAGTTAACGACGATAAGGGGAATATATATTCCAAGTTCTTTGTCCAGTTCAGGCAGGAAAGCCGCCATTATCATCTCAACAATGGTCGTAAACGATGCGATGACCACGATGAAACATGGAATCCGCACCTTTTCGGGAATTATCTTCCGAAGCAGCGATATAAACAGGTTGGAACCCACCAGTACAAATGTAGCTGCAAGTCCCATTCCTACACCGTTTTTGGCCAGGGTTGTGATGGCAAGGGACGGACAGTTGCCCAGAAGCAGTCTGAAAGCCGGGTTCTGGTTTATTATTCCGTCCAGGAAAATCGATCCGAGCGACTTCTTCTTTTTCTCCATTTCAATTACCTCCTGACATAGAACGTACCAGTGCAACCGCATCAGCCACGCCGTTGGTTATTGCCCTTGATGTGACAGTAGCGCCGCTTATGGCCTGGATCTCGTTATCGGAACGGGGAGCAACTTTTACAACAGAAAACTCCTTTTCAGGAACAGGTCCAAGGAACTGGTCCCTGAATCCCGGTTCCGCTCCTTTCGCGCCCAGTCCCGGGGTTTCGCTGTGACTTGTCAGTACGACTCCGGTAATATTCATGGAATTGTCTATACCGACAAGCATTTTAATCTCTCCGCCATAGCCGCGCGTGGAGACTTCAACTACATGGCCGACAGGCTGGCCGTCCTTCAGGGCTTCATATATCTTCGCGATCCTTTCGCTGACATTGTAGCCTTTCGTCTTTAATTCTTCCGGGCCAACACCCTCTGAGAATTCCCGGGCATCGGCAAAAACATTTTTAAGACTTTCCTGGTGGGCAATACGTTCGTTTTCATCGATAATGGGCTTTGTTACGCCATTCACGAAAGCGAGCGCGCCCGAAAAGAAAACGCATATTATGCATAAGATCAACGCAGGTTTGATTATCTCCCTGAAAATTCCTTTAGACATTCGCCGCACCTCCGAATCTTCCGGGCTTTGTAAAGCGGTCAATTATCGGAACAGCCACATTCATGAGGAGAATGGCATATGAGACGCCTTCAGGCATGTTGGTGTACATCCTGAACAGTATGGTAAGGATACCGCATCCCGCTGCATAGATCACCATTCCTTTTACAGTCATGGGGCTGGTGGTGTAATCGGTCGCCATAAAAATGGCTCCTATCATCAGTCCTCCGGCAAGTACATGGAACAGGGGGTTGCCCGTAAGCAAGCCATCGCGCCCCAGTATCCAGGCGAACAGTCCGGCGGTTCCTATGTATACCACCGGGATATGCCATGTTATGACTCCGCGGGCAAGGAGATAAATGCCGCCTATTATCAGCGCAAGGGCAGACGTTTCTCCCGTCGAACCTCCAATGTTGCCGATGAACATGTCGATAAGATCCGGAAGCTGTCCTCCTTCTTTCAGCGCGCCCAGAGGGGTTGCAAATGATACCGCGTCTGCAGCGGCATAGGTCGATGGCTGTGTCCATGTTGTCATCCTTGTGCCGTATGAGATTACCAGAAATGCACGGGCAGCCAGCGCCGGATTAAGGAAATTCTGTCCGATCCCGCCAAAAAGCTGCTTAACAATGACTATGGCGAAAAACGAGCCTATTATAGCCATCCACAAAGGAAGTTCCGGCGGCAGGTTCAATGCCAGGAGCAGTCCTGTTACAACGGCGCTCAGGTCGCCAATTGTATTGCTCCTTTTCAGCGCTTTGCGTGTCAGGTACTCGAACAGCACGCAGGATGCAACCGTAACAGCTATCAGGAGAGCAGCCCTCAGTCCGAAGAAATATATGCCTGCGGCGGAAGCCGGAATAAGCGCAATTATTACATCCAGCATCAGCCTTCGGGTCGTGACCCCGCTTCTTATATGCGGGGATGAGCTAACGTTGATAAGATTATCCAAAACATATTCCCCCTTGTCCATGTATCGATAAGGTCATTTCTTGGCTTTCCTTCTTACAATGTCTTTGCCCAGGCGGATCGACTGAACGATAAGCCGTTTCGACGGGCATGTATATACGCAGCAGCCGCACTCTATGCAGTCTGTTATATTGACGCTTTCCAGGCCGTCATACATACGTGCCCTGACAAGTCTGTCGATCTCAAAGGGCAGGAGGTTCATGGGGCAAGCCCTGACACACCTTCCGCACCTGATGCAAGGATACTCGTCAGGAATGCTCCCATCCCTGGAGTCAAAAGCCAATATGGCATTGGTATACTTCATGACGGGCAAATCATCCGAATACAACGAAACACCCATCATCGGCCCGCCCATGATCAGCTTTCCCGGTTCGGAAGAATAACCTCCGCATGAACCGATAACGTCCTTTATTGGTGTGCCAATAAGGACCAATACATTTCCCGGGTTTCTCACGGCCGACCCGTCAACGGTAACGCGCTTCTGGATCAAGGGCATCCCTGTTCTCAAATATCCGGCTATGAAAGCTACACTGGCGACATTCATCACCAGGCAGGATACATCATGGGGCAGTTTGCCGGGAGGAACTTCCCGGCCCGTTAACGCCTTTATAAGCATTTTCTCTGCGCCCTGGGGATAACGGGACTTAAGTCTGGCGACGGTGATATTGCTGAAACCATTTGCGGCTTCGCTCAGCTTCTTTATCGCTTCGGGCTTGTTGTCCTCTATACCGATAATGGCCCGGGGTATGCCTGTCCATTTGAGCACATGGTTTATGCCCTCGAAAATATCGGCCGTATTCTCCAGGCACTCACGGTAGTCCGAGGTAATATAGGGCTCACACTCGGCGGCATTGATTATCAAAGTATCTATTTTCACACCTTTGGGAGGATTGAGCTTTACGTGGGCAGGAAAACCCGCTCCCCCGAGGCCTGTAAGTCCTGAATCCCTGACTGCCCTGATAAAAGACTCCCTGCTGTCCACGACAGGCGGCGCAATATCTTCGGAAACCGCCTGAAGACCGTCTGGCTTGATCTCAACGCATACCACAGGCCTGCTTCCGGAGATGATCCTCTCTTCCACGGCAGTTACAGTGCCAGACACGCTTGAATGGATCGGAGCGGAAACAAAAGCATCTGTATTGCCTATAACCTGTCCGACTTTAACGTAGTCGCCTTTTTTAACCAGGGCCTGGCATGGTGCTCCAATGTGCTGAACCATGGGAATGATGATTTTTTCGCGAACACCAATACTGACCGACGGGCAGTTCATGGTGTTTTTTGAATGAGGAGGATGAACACCGCCTTTGAAATTATGTATTTTCATTTCACCAACTCCAGTAAGAAATAGTAAATCGTTATTTCAAGCAATAAAAAAACTCATCGTTTTTTTGACCCTTAAATATAATAACACAGCAGCAGGTTTTTTTAAAGCAAAAACATTGTTAAAAAAGCTACATTCAAAGGTTCTGGCGTTTTCATAATGTATTAAGTATACATTATTGCATGACATGGCATTTGATTTTTTTAGCGGCAACATTTCCGGCTTGTAAAATAGTAGATTTTATTATATTATTATGTTTGATATTTTTTTATCAAATGATATTTTTTTATCAATTGTCTGAATATAAATACATTCCATATCCTGGATATGAAAGGAGAGACATCAGTGAAAGTAAACATTACTGAAACCGTATTAAGAGATGCAAACCAGTCTCTTATCGCTACCAGGCTCCCTTTTGAGGACTTTGAGCCTATACTTGAAAAAATCGACGAGGCTGGTTATGCTTCAATAGAATGCTGGGGAGGAGCAACTTTTGATTCATGCCTAAGGTATTTGTCCGAGGACCCATGGGAAAGGCTGAGAAAAATAAAATCAAAGGTGAAGAAAACTAAACTCCAGATGCTTCTTAGAGGTCAGAACCTGTTGGGATACAAGCATTATCCCGATGACGTCGTTAAGAAGTTCGTCGAGCTGTCCATCAAAAATGGTATGGATATCATAAGGATTTTTGATGCTCTTAACGATTTCAGAAACATTGAAGTGGCAGTAAAAGAAACGCTGAAATGGGGCGGGCATGCCCAGGGAGCTATCTGCTATACCATAAGCCCCATTCATAATCTTGAAAGCTACGTAAAGATGGGCAAGATCCTTGAAGAAATGGGTGTCAACTCCATATGCGTCAAGGATATGGCCGGTATAATGGGACCCCAGGAAGCTTACGATCTGTTCAAGGCTCTTAAAGAAACCGTGAAGGTTCCTCTTATCCTTCACACCCACTCGACAACAGGACTCGGTCCCATGACATACCTTAAAGCTGTAGAGGCAGGATGCAGCGGAATTGACACAGCCATATCGGTATTCTCCGGCGGTACGTCCCAGCCTGCGACCGAAACCATGAACTATGCCCTTAAACAGATGGGCTATGAAACCGGACTGAATGAAAATGTACTGAAAGAAATCAACGATTTCTTCAGGCCAATTAAGGATAAATTCCTTAAATCCAATGTGCTTGATCCTTATGTAATGGGCACAGAAACAGACGCCCTTGTGTACCAGATCCCTGGCGGGATGCTGTCAAACCTGATATCACAGCTTAAACAGCAGAATGCCCTTGATAAGCTGGACGAGGTCCTGCAGGAAACTCCAAAGGTAAGGGCAGATTTGGGCTATCCTCCGCTGGTAACGCCAATGAGCCAGATGGTTGGCGTACAGGCTGCCACCAATGTTCTTCTTGGCGAAAGGTACAAGAATGTTTCCAAAGA
>DUSJ01000166.1 GCA_012842645.1 Clostridiaceae bacterium
AGAGCTTTGGGAATCATGAGGTGCTGAAGGGACTGGATATGGATGTTCCCGAGCATTCCATATTCGGTTTTGTGGGTCAGAATGGAGCAGGAAAAACAACAACAATGAAAATTATCCTTGGACTGTTGAAGCCGGACAGCGGGTCGGTAACCGTTTGCGGTGAAGAAGTCAAATATGGTGAAACGAAAACAAACCGTAATATAGGATTTTTGCCTGACGTTCCGGAGTTTTACGGTTATATGAATCCGATGGATTACCTGAAGCTGTGCGGTGAGATAACCGGCCTTTCGAAAAGCAGGATAAAATCGAGGTGCGGAGAACTGCTTGAGCTTGTGGGTTTGAAAGATGTAAAAAAGAAAATCGGCGGGTTTTCAAGGGGAATGAAACAACGCCTGGGTATCGCGCAGGCCTTGCTGAATGAGCCGAAACTCCTTATCTGTGATGAGCCGACGTCAGCGCTCGATCCAATCGGCAGAAAAGAAATCCTCGATATACTGCTGGCTGCCAAAGGGAAAACGACGGTCGTGTTCTCAACACATATTTTGTCGGATGTCGAAAGGATATGCGACCGTATCGCGGTATTGCATGACGGAAAACTCGCGCTGTGCGGTACTCTTTCAGAAGTAAAAATGAGTCACAGGCATAACGGATTGGTGCTTGAATTCGATAATGAAAAGGCAGCTTCCTTTTTCACGGATGCGGAAGAGCTCAAAAAGCCATCAATAAGCCTGTTGCGCAAGGGGAATACCGTGACTGTGTTTTTGACCGGCAACAATATGGACGGGCAGTTAATTATTGACGTATTATCTCGAAAGCGTATTGTTCCACTGAAGTTTGAAGTTATGGAACCGACCCTGGAAAGCCTGTTCATGGAGGTGGTCCGATGAAAGGCTACCTGGTATTTCTGAAGAAAGAGTTGCTCGAATACGCTAAAACTTATAAGTTGCTCATAATGCTCATGGTGTTTGCAATTTTCGGGATTACGAATCCCCTCGTGGCGAAACTGACTCCTCAAATACTTGAGAGCCTTATGACCGACGGCATCATCGCAGCGCTGCCGGAACCGACCGCATACGATGCCTGGACTCAGTTTTTCAAAAACGCTACACAAATGGGACTGATTGTGATGGTGATCCTGTTCAGCGGCGTTTTGTCTTCCGAACTGTCAAAGGGAACGCTTATCAATTTACTGACAAAAGGATTGTCCAGAACAGCCGTCATTCTTTCAAAATTCACGGGTATGATCCTGGTCTGGACGGCAAGTATTGCCCTGTGCTTCGGACTGACCTATGGCTATACAGCATATCTTTTCCCGGATGGGGATATATCTAACCTGCTGTTTTCTGTATTATGCCTGTGGCTTTTCGGCTTGTTTTTGCAGGCGGTGATAATACTTTCAGCAGCCTTAACAAAAAGCAGCTACGGATGCCTGCTTATAACAGTTATCGTAGTGGCTGCATGTTTCATTCTGGATATCATACCTTCGATGCACAGATATAATCCTGTTTCGCTGGCGACTGACAATATGGGTTTAATAATGGGTTCTGTTGAGGCATCTTCGCTTCTCAGGGCTATTATAATCACCTGCATGCTTTCATTCATTTTTTTGCTGCTTTCTGTTGCGAGATTCAGGAGGAAGCAAATATAACCGGAGACACACACTGTTTCCACTAACAGTATAAACACAAAGCTTTGCTCAAAAACACGACATATAGTTGTCGTGTTTAATTTTATAGGATAAAGTTATAAATAGTAGCTAACGACTTGTCGTTTATGGAGACAGCTGATGAAAATAGATCGCCTTATCGGGATAATCGCTGTCCTGCAGCAAAATAAAAAAGTGACGGCTCCTTACCTTGCAAAGAGATTCGAGGTCTCACGCAGGACAATAAACCGCGACATCGAGGATATATGCCGCGCAGGTATTCCCATTGTCACGACGCAGGGAAAAGGCGGGGGCATATCAATCATGGAAGGCTTCAATCTGAACACCGCCGTCTTTACTACCGAAGAGTTGCAGGCGATTTTTGCCGGTCTCAAATCAATTGACAGTGTTTCACGTATTTCATATGTTAACAGACTGGCAGGCAAAATCGCGGGCGAAGGCTCTGTTGTTCCGCTCCCGGACAATATTCTGATCGATCTGTCATCCCATTACAAGGACAGCCTTGCGTCAAAAATAGAGCTTCTAAGGAAAGCCATCAGTCAAAAACGGCTTGTCAGATTTCATTACTATTACAGTAAAGGTGAAGCGGATAAATTGATTGAACCATACCTTATCGTGTTCAAATGGTCAAACTGGTATGTCTTTGGCTTTTGCACCGAGCAGCAGGATTTTCGTATGTATAAGCTTAACCGTCTTTGGGATCTGATTGTAACTGAAACCGGGTCCGTTCCCCGTGAAATCCCTGAACAGCAAAAAGATTTTGACAGCCATATGACCGATAATTATATTATTACTGCTGTTTTTGACAGCAGTGAGAAATACCGTCTTATCGAAGAATATGGACCAGGATGTTACACCGGGACAGAAGACGGGCGCCTGTTATTCCAGCGCGGATTTACCAACATGGATCATATGATCAGCTGGCTTCTTGGCTTTGGCGACAGGGTAGAGGTAATTGAACCAGCGGAAATACGGGAACGTTTAAAGAATATTGCCCGGAGTATTCAAAGCAAATATGGATAAACATGACACGCTGCTGTCATGTTTTATGTGTTATTGTGATAAAAACCCCAATAAAGGAAGTGGATATATGGTTATTAAAAACTATGACGATTTTGTGGCTTCTCTTCTGGATGCGGGCTTTTCCATGGGCGGAGGAAACAGTGAGGGGATTTTTTCTGTAATTACATGGAGTTGGAATGAAGATCCGCCCTATGAGACCCCCGTCCGCTGGCATACAGGGGACCCGGAGACCGATCCCTGGGAGTGGCGGATACGTGTATTGGAAGGACGGGACGATATTGCCTGTGCAAAGCTGTTTTTCAATAAAAGCGGCTATATCACGAAAGAATGGTACCCGTATTTTTTGGCTGTCAGGCGAGGCGGCAGAAGATTCATGGATGAATATGAAGATGGTAAGGTCAGCTATCTTGCTAAAAAAATATATGATATTATCATCGAAAACGGCGTCATTCCGCTTCATGCAATCAAGCAGGCCGGCGGCTTTTCCAAAGAAGATTCCTCCAGGTTTGACAGGGCTCTGGTTGAACTGCAGATGAAAATGTTTGTGACCCTGTGCGGGAGAAGGCAGAAAGTTTCAAAAAAGGGAGAGGAGTACGGCTGGTATTCCACAGTTTTTTGCACCGTTGAAAGGTTCTTGGGCGAAGATGTCATTAAACTGGCAGAGACAATCAGTGAGCGTGAAGCCGTCAACAAAAAAGATCACACTAGTCATTGCTGTTATATTATTAATTGCATTGAATATACCATGATGATGTAATGCCTGAAACAGGTGCGGGACGGGGAGGGGACGAGTGAATATGTTTTTTATTGCGTTTTTTGGAATACAGGATAAAGAAAAATTCATCGGGACTTATAACAATATTATCTGTCCGTCATGCGGAAGACTGGACAGGTACGAGATCTATAAGACCTACAGGTATTTCCACCTGTTTTTTATACCGGTTTTCAGGTGGGATATCAGGTATATTGCAAGATCTTCATGCTGCGGCAGTGTTTATGAGCTGGATCATGCCATTGGCAGGGAATTCGAAAGAAATAAAAACGTGGAGATCAGGAATGAACACCTGCGCAGGCTAAATCACTACCTGCCCTATAAATACTGTCCAGATTGCAGGACCAATGTGCCTGCAGATTTTAAATACTGTCCATATTGCGGCAGAGGACTGGGGGATTAGAAAGTTTTTTGCAACATGGGATCTTTTAAAGCCGCATTTTTCATAGAAATATAGCGCAGCAATCACAACGGTGGATCATCCAGGCCTTGCTGGACCTGATGGAGGAAGAAGAATATGATAAGATCAGCGTAACCCGGATATGCAGCAGGGCAGGTCTTGATCGCCGCACATTCTATCGTAATTTTGACTCAAAGAATGATGTGCTTGAGCAGTATATCAGGCTTCTCGGCGAAGAGTATATCAGCATTTATACAGTCATCGAAAAACCTGACAGGTACACCGCCGCCAAGGTCTTTTTCGAGTTCTGGAGCAGGCACCTTGACTTTATCAGGAATATCAAAAAATGCGGGTTGAGTGATTTTATCTTTCAAAGATTTGAGCACTTTACAAAAGAACATACCGAACTTCTGATTGGTGACGAAGTCCGGAACCTGCCGCTTAAATATGTCTTTGCGTACAGGATAGGTGGTTTCTGGAACGTAATGGTGACATGGGCCAATGATGGAGCAATGATGTCTCCTGACGAGATGGCAAAGATCGTCTCCCGGATAGCATAGCTGAAAGGGCAGTCTTAAAAAAAACAGCTTCCAATGACAGAACCATTGAAAGCTGTTTGCAAAAAGTGCCGTTTTAAGTATCCTGTATTATTCAAAGACCACAACAGCGTCTTTGTTCTTGATCCTGAGAAGAATGGTCTCAATAATGCGGAAGTAATGGTTCAGGTTTTTGGTTTCAAGGTAGGATGTCTTCATATCCTGTCCGATCACCAGGTCCACATACTGAGGTTCGGCGCCTACCAGGACAGCCTTGTCTTTCTTCAGCACAGGCGTACTGAAAACATTGCCGTTCAGAAGCCTGCTTATTCTCTCATACTCGGTTGTTCCAGTGCCGGGCTGTATCCTCTGGAGCTTGACATAAAGGCTGGGGCTTACGACAAGAGCCTTTCTTCCTACTATACCGTTCTCTATGAACCTGGCCAGTCCTGCCGATATGTCTTTATAAGGATTCTCGTTTTCGCTCCAGTCGGAAATCGGGAGCTTCGTAATTCCTTCCTCGGTCAGAAGGCCCTTGTATCCCAGTCCCTCATTGCCCAGGAAGATCAGTTCGTCCTCTTTCAGAGCGCACTGGGCAGCTGCATGCATGGCAGCGGACAAGTCGACGGGCATTCCCATCTGTTCGCTGAATTCCAGGTCTCTCCAAAGAAGTGTAAAGTCCTGGTTGATCAGTGGGATAGGCTGGTATGTCCTTCCCTTGATAACCGAGATATCGCCTTCGATTTCTTCAAGATCCGATATATTATCGACATTGATGCTTTGAACGCCGCCCCCCAGGGGTCCATAAATGCTGATAAACCTTCTTCCTGTCAGGATTTTTTTAGCTGACGATACAACTGCATCGTCGATCTTTTCCCATAGTTCAGCAGGTATTGGAGAACCATCTCTGTACAGGTAATCCATACTCACCCCTCCTTATTTGCCTATTAAGCTTCCTATCGTGCTTTCAGGCTTGCTTTCAGAATTTTTTTCAGTCGAATTCCCAATAAAGTTCAATTCCTGGAGCATTTCCCTGACTTCTTCCTCGCCTTCGGCAAAATGCTCGGCCTCCTCGGGATCGAGGTGGCGAAGCAGGGTCATAAGCTCTCCTACATGCGCTTTTTCTTCATCCCTGATATCCGCAATTACTTTTTTCGCTACAGGGTCATCGGTTGCCTGGACATGCGCGTCATACACGTAAATAGCTTCAAGCTCGCCTGCGATATTAAGCCTTATTGCCTGGATCAATTCTTCTCTTGTCATTTTCCTTGGGACATTGCCAGCAAATGGATTTGCAAAACTTGCCATACTTATACACCTCTTTTCATAAAATCATTTATTTATCTTTTACCCATATTATACTACTTTGAATATAAAGTATTAAATTTTGCCTGCCCGTTGCATGGTATTGATCCCAGTATTTCTACATGACAAAAAATTTACATGATGTAAAATTAGATTGCAGGAGGTGTGTTTATGAAGATTGCAGTTGCGTACTATTCGCGGCACCATGGAAACACCAGGAAACTATTGGATGCCATAAAAGAACAGGGTGATGTAGAGCTTATCGATGTGGTTGAATGTAAAAATGCAGACCTGTCCGGGTACGATATTATAGGTTTCGCATCGGGAATATATTTCAGCAATTTCAGCAAAGCGGTCCTGGAATTTGCAAGGAATAACCTTCCTGAGAGAAAGCGGGTCTTCCTGATACAGACCTATGGTGTTAAAGGATATTACACGAAGGATATAAAACGGATAATCGCAAAGAAGTCATGCAAGCTGCTTGGTATTTATGGATGCAGAGGTTTTGACACCTTCGGTCCGTTCAAGCTGTTTGGAGGAATTGCAAAGGGACATCCAAATGAAAAAGATGTGAAAGGCGCGGTAGAATTTTTCAGAAAGATTGTCCGGAAAGAAAAACATGTTTAATTATGGTACACACTTTTTCCGGGTATATGGTACAATTTTAGCATAACGTCAACAGATTCCTTTGTTGTGGGAATACAGAATGCGACATTTTAAATACAGGGAGGATATGGTATGAAAAAACTTAAAATCGCAGATGGGATATTTTTGCTTACCATGAACGTTGAGAACATATTGTTCGAAGGTATATGGGAGATTGCCAATGGCGTGACTCTCAACTCCTATATAGTCCAGGGAGAAAAGACCGCGATAATTGACGGCGTGATCGGATGGGACGGAGTTCCCGAAACCCTTTACAGGAACATGGAAGAGATAGGCGTTAAGCCTGAAAATATAGATTACCTGATCGTTAACCACATGGAGCCTGACCATTCCGGATGGATTTCGAATTTCCGTAAGGTGAAGGATGATTTCACTATTATATGTACCGACAAAGCGGCAAAAATGGTTGCATCCTTTTACAATGAAGACAGGATAAGGATAGTGAAGGAAGGAGATACCCTGGACCTTGGCAACGGCAAGGTTTTGAGTTTCCATCCCGTGCCTAACGTTCACTGGCCTGATACCATGTATACCTATGACAGTAGCACAAAAACCCTTTTCTCATGCGACATGTTCGGAGCGTTTGGCAGGATGGGAGACCATTGCTTCGATGACGAGCTGACACCCGAAGAAGCAGATTTCTTTGAAGCAGAAGGGATCAGGTATTATTCCAATGTAATGGGAACTTTCACGCCCAGCGTCAAAAAGGCCATAGAGAAGGCTAAAACGCTGGAGATAAAAACGATAGCTCCAGGTCACGGACCGATATACAGGAAGGACCCGCAGAAGATTATCGATGCTTATTTAAGATTTACCCGGTATGCCGAGGGCGCAGGGAAGAATGAAGTCACCATATTGTGGGGTTCCATGTACGGGATGACAAAAAAAGCTGTCGAATTTGCTGAAGAAGTTCTGAAAAGGGAAGGCGTCAGGTACAACAAGCTGGAAATGCCGCTGGAAAGCGAAAGCGAAATGGTGGCTGACATTTTCAAATCCGCAGGGATAATCATTGCTGCGCCTACTTATGAATACAAGCTTTTCCCGCCGGTTGCGGAAGCATTAAATGAGGTTGGCAGAAAGAGAATCACGGGCAAGGCGGCATTCAGGTTTGGATCATACGGATGGTCCGGCGGCGCAGAGAAGGAACTGGCCGAAATACTGGAAAGGAACAAGATGAACTGGGATATGATTGAGTCTGTGGAGTTTGAAGGCGCGCCAAAAGAAGAAGATCTTGCCAGGGTAGAAGCCGGAATCCTGCAGCTTCTGAAGAAGATTGAGGATAAGGTTTAAACAGGGGGACAATTCTCGAGTATATTCTCTTGTCTGTAAGAGCTTGTTATCAGGCAGGATAAATAAAGGTGTAAAAAATGTTCCGGGGAATGAGAAGATTTAAACAGGCCGTCTCAGGGGAAGAGTGCAGGAAAATATTACATGAAGCCCAAAGGGGAACTTTTTCGGTCATAGGGGATAACGGGTATCCATATTCTATCCCCATTAATTTTTACTATGACGAAACTGATAACCGTATTTATTTCCATGGCGCCAGGGAAGGCCATAAGGTCGACGCGATAAAGAACTGTGACAAAGTTTGCTTTACCACATGGAACACTGGCTACAGGAATGAAGGTCAATGGTGGTGGAATGTTACCAGCGTGGTGGTGTTTGGCAGGGCAAAAATCATAGAAGACAGGGAAAAGATTGAAGAGAAAGCCCGCAAACTCGCCATTAAGTACTTCCCGACAATGGAAGAGGTTGAAAAAGAGTTGGCGGACAGCCTTGACAGGGTGCAGATTTTCGCCATAGACATCGAGCATATGACCGGAAAATTGGTTAAAGAAAAATAGTGGAGGATATATGAAAAACACTGACCATTTTACCGACAAGCTGATATCTGACTTTTCGGATCCTGCTTTCCAAAAAGCTTTCAAGCAGTATTTTTCTGAACTGGAAGTCGAGGTGGAGGATTGGGACGACCTCTTCAGGCAGATGAATGATGAGGGCGGCAACCTGGCATTTGTAAGACTGGATGAAAACAATGAAACCATTGGATTCGTAGAATTCCAGCCAATTGTTTTTAAAAGCTGGTTTTTTGAAGAGACTTATGGCTTTATTCGCGAGTTTTGGGTAGACCCAAAATACAGGGGAAAAAGACATGGTTCCGAATTGTTGAAGCTCGCCGAACAGTATATGAGCCAGCAGGGGATAGAAAGCTTTATACTGACTTCGGATACTGCTCCTGACTTTTATTTTAAAAACGGGTATGAAAGGGCTCCAGGGTGCAAAGCGTTGAATAATGACGACGTATTCATCAAGAGATTGAAGTAAGTACAATTATATTCAAAGGATAAAATTCATTAATAATATCAGACAAAAGTACAACAACTTTTTTAATTGCTTCATAGACCAAGGGAAATCGGCATGAAGCTGGGACCTTAGAAAGGGGGAAGATTCTCCTGCCGAAGTAGGAGGATCATGTGGAAGTGGAGGAT
>DUSJ01000167.1 GCA_012842645.1 Clostridiaceae bacterium
TTAAGCTGGGAAGCGGTTTACCGCCTCCAGCACGGCGCGAGTCTGGATCTCCGGGATGTGCCCAGCGTGGTGGGCGGGGACGTGGAAAAGCGCCACGGCATTGTCCTGGCAAAATCCATACCAGCGAAAAAATACGGTATCCATACGGGTGAAGTGCTCTGGCAGGCCAGGAGCAAATGTCCAGGGCTAATCGTCGTGCCTCCGGATTACCAGTTATACATGCAGTGCTCCAATGCCCTCATTGATCTTCTGGGCGAATACTCGCCCCTTATCGAGCGCTATTCCGTCGACGAGTGTTTCGTCGACATCACCCATTCCCTGGGGGACAAAGATCCTTACATTCTGGCAAAGGAGATTTCGGCAAAGATAAAAAACACTCTTGGGTTTACGGTCAACATAGGGGTCTCCACCAACAAGCTCCTGGCCAAGATGGCCTCGGAGCTCGAAAAGCCCGACAAGGTCCATACCCTGTATCCCCATGAGATCCCGGAAAAAATGTGGCCCCTTTCGGTCAAGGAGCTTTTCATGGTAGGAAGGAGCACCGCTCCTAAGCTTTACAGGCTCAATATATTTTCCATCGGCCAACTGGCCCGGACCGACCCGGAATTCCTTACCGCCCATTTCAAAAGTTTCGGGAAGGTCCTCTGGAGATACGCCAACGGGATTGACGATTCACCCGTAAATCCCTTCGGCACAGTCGCAAAGGGAATAGGAAACTCCACCACGGTACCCTTTGACGTGGAAACCGAAAAGGATGCCTTTCTTGTCCTGCTCTCCCTTGTGGAAACCGCCTCTTCCCGGCTGAGGAGCGCGCGGCTCCTGGCACAGGTGGTATCGGTGGCCATAAGGAAGACGGACCTGACCTTTTATTCGCACCAGAGAAAGCTGCTCACCCCTACCGACAATACCGAGGACCTTTTCAAAACAGCCAAGTCTCTTTTTAAAGAGCTTTGGGATGGTTCTCCCCTGAGGCACCTCGGGGTGGCTTTTTCCTCTCTCTGCAATGACCAGTTCTGCCAGGTATCGATTTTTGAGGAAGAACGGGTCTATAAAAAGAAGGCCCTGGATTCCTGCATCGACGCCATACGGCGTCATTTCGGCGATACCTCAGTCGTAAGGGGCAGCTTTATAAACTCCGGGATCCCGCCGCTCATGGGCGGCGTGGCCGAAGACTTTCCCAGCATGCGGTCGATCCTGTAGCTTCGGCTTACTATGCAAAAAGCGGCGTGCCTACATGCGATTTAAGCGCGGCACGGGCAGCGGAGCGATAAATCACAGCAGGCTTCAGGCGCACAGTCTGCGGGGAATATGAGGAGGGACATAATGAAGGTATTGATGAAAAGCGTTGACATGATATGTCTCAGCAGCCATGACGGAACAATCACTCCTCTCAAGTTCCGCTGGCGGGAAGATGGGGATGAGCCCAAAATAATACGTATAGACCGGATCATAGAAAGAAAAGAGGAGAAGCTGGCCGGCAATCCCATGCTTGTTTTTAAGGTACAGAGTGTTGTAGACGGAGTGGAACGGATCTTCGAGATGAAATATGATATACGTAAATATACATGGTATTTATATAAACTGTAGGATACCTTGGATTATTAACTTGTTATTAAGCGGCGTGCCTGCACGCGATTTAAGCGGAGCACGCTGAAACTTCATAATTTGCCGTACAGTCTGTATATCAGCGGACAAGCCAGGCAGCAGCCTGGCTTGTTCATGATTCAGCCGGCAAAGGCTATACCGGGTTAATTTCAATTCTGTCGTCATTTGCTTGTATTCATTACCGCCACTTTTCGCTTATTGAAATATGATTCCAGGATCCTGTCCAGGTTGAGTACATCCCGCATTTCAAAAAAGCCTTTTTTACCCTTTATAAACCGTATGCCTCTTATGGCTCCTTCGGCGAACACCTTCCTGCTGAAGGACTCATGGACGATCTCTATCTTGTCGTTTTCACCGGCGATCAGCAGCTCATGCCTTCCCACGATCCCGCCTGCCCGTATGGCATGGATAGGTATGGGCTCGTTTACCTCCACTCCCGAGGACTGGAGCCCTTCTTCGATCTGATCGGCTATCTTAAGCGCCGTGCCCGAAGGAGAGTCCTTTTTATACTTATGATGGGCTTCGCTTATTTCAAAATCATAGTCGCTCAGAATACGTGCGGCTAAATTGGACAGGAGCATCATCACGTTGACTCCCAGGGTTATGTTCGGCGCGTTAAGGATAGCCGAACCGTTTTTCTTCGCCAACACCTTCATTCTCATGATATCGGTGTTGGAAAAGCCTGTGGTCCCTATGACCAGCCCCGCTCCGCTTTCCGATATCTCCTTTATGTGTTTCATCGTCGCCTTGTGGTTTGAAAAATCAACGAATACATCGGGTTTATATTTCTCTATGACATGACCGAGCTGGCTTGAGGTAAATACCTTTGCTCCGGTATCGGGCAGCCCCAATGTCTCGCCTACATCTTTTCCCGCTTTCCCCGAAAAATCAGAACATATGGCTGCTGCAAGCTTCATGTCGCGCTGGCTGAGAACAGCCCGGGCAATCTCGGCGCCTGTCCTGCCGAGTCCGATAAGGCAAACATGAGTCATAAAACTCCCTCCCATCTTATTTTGGCCTCAGGTATTGGAAAGCAAGCTTATGACTTTTAAAGCATAATAACCACCCTCTCTTCCAACGCTTACGAGATTAGCTGACGGGTTCGGGTCGAAAGAGATTAACCCTACCGGTTCACCGGATTCACCCCGAAAATTGGGTCTCCCGCTCTTTGGTAAACAAAGATTCAGCGTTTTGTCCAATAGATTCAATCAACTGAGAAGATTGTGCAAAGTGACGTTAAACCAATAATATGCAATAAGTACCCGGAATATTCAGTGCCGGTCCATGCAGCCGCGATGAAAGCCATAACGGCTTTAAACAAGATTGCATCCGATATTTTATCATAAAATTACGCTCTGGTCAAATTGCCCAAGCACCATTACATAAGTTATATACTTTAGCTAATATAAAAATTAATTGCAAAACTTGACATATGCTGATAAAGGAAATACAATTCAAGTATACACTAGAGTGGGGGGAAAAAATAAATATGAAAGCTACTGGTATGATCAGAAGCCTCGATCAGTTAGGGAGGATTGTTATTCCTATTGAATTGAGGCGAGCCCTTGGCATCGAGATCGGAGATGGCCTTGAGTTCTATTCTGATGAAAACGCTATCGTTCTTAAAAAGTATGAGCCTGCATGTATTTTCTGTGACAACGCAAAGGATATAAGGGTTTATAAAGGTAAGAACGTTTGCGGTGAATGCTACGCAGAGCTTAAGGAAAAGAAATAAGTTTTCTGCAGTCTTTTATAGCCTGTCGGTCCGACAGGC
The DNA here is from genome assembly GCA_012842645.1 of Clostridiaceae bacterium. Taxonomy (GTDB): domain Bacteria; phylum Bacillota; class Clostridia; order DSM-8532; family DSM-8532; genus DTU059. The sequence goes on from DUSJ01000167.1 coordinate 3,380, forward strand.
TTTTTTCATGCGTTTTCTTTTAAGGCGATGCAATGTATCCGCTGCAGCAGTATTGTTTATATCAGGTGTTCGGCTATCAGGAAATCCTCGGGGGAAGTCAGCTTTATGTTCCTGTAACTTCCCTCGAACATTACAACCTTAAATCCGGCTTTTTCTGCTATGCCCGCATCGTCGGTTCCCCATATGCCATTTTCACAGGCATATTTATAAGCGCTTAAAATAATATCCTTTTTAAAGGACTGGGGTGTCTGTGCCTGCCATAGGGCGCTTCTTTCCGGCGTGGACACAACGGTTTTCCCGTCGTCGACGATCTTTATAGTATCCTTTGCAGGTACCCCGGCACAGGCGGCACCATAAGCAAGAGCATTGCTGATGCTGTCCTCAATGATCCTTCTGTCGATGAACGGCCTGGCGCCGTCATGGATAAGTACTACCTCCACGTTATCAGGAACGGCCTGGAGCCCGTTATAAACGGAATCCTGGCGCTCGGCACCGCCATAGGCGATAATAATGTTCAAATCTTTTTTATAAGGCATGCAGATGCTCGCCGCTTTTTTCTCATCATCCGGATTTATTGTCAGGATCAGCGTCCCGACCAGCCCGGAATGGACAAAAGCGCTGATGGTATGATCCAGTACCGGTCTTCCGCGCAGGTCCGCAAAAACCTTGTTGTAGCCAAGCCCCATCCGGCTGCCCCTGCCGGCGGCAACAATAATAGCGCCTATGGCGCTTGGGTTTATGGTTACGGATTTATTTTCATGCCTGTTTAACATCTGTCAACCTCCGTCCCCTATTGCACGTTTATCCTGGCGAAGATCATCCGGCCTGCCGATGTCTGCAGAACGCTTGTGACAACTACATCCACAA
>DUSJ01000168.1 GCA_012842645.1 Clostridiaceae bacterium
ACTACAGGGGACCTTTTTAGGAGGGTGCCGGAATGAGAAAATTAATGGTGATTGCGATCCCTGTTTTATCTATGCTTCTTTTCTTAGGTATAATGTTGAGCGGCGATTTCCTTAAAAAGCCGCTGGGTGACGATGATAACATACCTGAAGCAATTGATGAGCTTATTCGTACAGTTCAGGATGAAAATTGGGCTGACGCGGGTATTAAAGCAAAAGAACTCCATGCCAAATGGAATCGGATAGTAAACCGGGTCCAGTTCAGCTCGGAGAGGGATGAAATAAAATCTTTCTATATAAGCCTGGCCCGCCTGGAAGGCGCGATTCTCGCAAAGGACAAGACAAATGCCATTATGGAGCTCAAGGAAGCCTATGAACACTGGGACCAGCTGGCAAAGTAGCGGTCCGTCAATTACCCGGGTCTATCGAACACCCGGCTTGTCACATAGATCATTCCGGTTTCTGATCACCGAATAGAGAGCAAATAGCAAATTGAATGTTAATTCTCCCAATAATTTTCTTATTTCTAATATAATTGTTTACAGAATATTAATTATTGCTTACATTACAGACAGGAGATAAGTTATGGAAGCTATAATATTTCTTGAGTTTCCTGCAATGGATCCCCCAGGATGCCTGGTATATTGACCTCATAGTCCCAATCCTGAAGAGATATATAGCTTTCTCCGATCATTAACGAAAACTCATTAGCCTGGGATTGCTCAGCGGTTTCTCATTTCATCACCTGGTTTTGCTCAATCTTTTCATTGATAAGTTTTCTCTTAAATAATGTATTGTCGAACATTTTATCAAACACGTCAGGCAGTCCTTTTCTGAGGGCTTTGACCCCTTCCTCAGTTATCCCGCCTTTAGTGGCCACTCGGTCGATCATTTCGCTAAAACCCATGTTCTTTTCTATGAACAACCTGGATGTTCCGTATAAAGTCCGCAATACCATTTCTTCAATATCAGTCCTGCTCAGGCTGTCTGTATGGCGGAAAGCCGATTCCACCATTTCTTCGAAGATCGACGCGATAAATCCCGGCATGCAGCTTGTCAGCTCAGTAGCCAGGTCAAATTCCTCTTCCCTGATTAATTTTACTTTGCTTATGCTGTTCAGCAGCATTTCTATATAATCTGATTCTTCCCTGCTCACTGTTTTCCCGTGGCACACCAGAGAAATGCCTTCCATTACCTCCGATGTCAGGCTTGGGATGAGCTTTGTCACCTTAGCCCCGGTAAGCTTCTCAATATAAGCGATTTTAACCGCGCCTGCTATCGATATAATGTTGGTGTCACTGCTGACAGAATCCCTGATCTCTTCCAGCACACCAGTGACCTCCAACGGCTTCACGCATACGAAGACATACTTTGCCTTCTGTGCCACTTCCGAGTTCGAATCTGCCGTATGTATATCAATCCACTTTTCCTTCAAGATGTCAAGTTTGCTTTTCGTTCTGGAAGATACGATAATCTCTCCTGGTTTTATGTTTCCGGATCTGAGAAAAGCGTCAATCAGCATGCTTCCCATGCTGCCGTATCCGATAAAGCCCAGAATGATCATCACACCACTTCCTTTGCCTGTATTTCGGTCTGTATTCCGGAGCAAATAACTGCTTACTCGTATGCGGGTCTTAACATGAACCTGCCTTCGGCAGCCTTTACGAATCCGTATTGCTGGTAAAGTCCATGGGCGTCCCTGGTTGCCAGTATGCCCCTCAGGTCCTTGAATTCGTCAGACTCTACGACCAGGCTGACCAATTTTTTGCCTATCCCTTTACCCCTGTGGTTTTCATCGACAATGACATCACACAATAGTCCGAAGCAGTCTGCATTATCTTAGCAAAAGAGGGTTGCCGTTTTACTGACAACCCTCCTGGTGTAAATTATATGTCAACTTTGATGATCCGTCTGAATGGCCGTATTACTCGCTCTTTGCCATTCTCTTGTAGTTCTCGAGCCTTTCCTTTGCAGCTTTCTCAGCAGCGTCGAACAGTTCCTGGGCGATATCCGGGAATGTCTGCTTCAGGGATGTGTACCTGACCTCGCTGTTGAGGAAATCCTGGAAGCTGCCCGTAGGATCCTTCGAATCAAGTATGAACGGATTCTTGCCCTGTTCCTTGAGCTCGGGAACATAACGCCACAGATGCCAGTAGCCTGACTCAACAGCCTGTTTCTCCCTGGTCTGGGTCCTGGACATGCCGCCCTTGATACCATGGTTGATGCAGGGAGCGTATGCTATTATCAGTGAAGGTCCTTTATGGGCTTCGGCTTCCTGGATGGCTTTCATGAACTGGTTCATGTTGGCTCCCATAGCAACCTGGGCAACGTATACATAGCCGTAGGTTGCGGCTATCATGCCAAGATCCTTCTTCTTCACACGCTTGCCCGATGCTGCAAACTTGGCGACCGCAGCGGTAGGAGTAGCTTTTGAAGCCTGGCCGCCGGTATTTGAGTAAACCTCTGTATCAAACACCAG
>DUSJ01000169.1 GCA_012842645.1 Clostridiaceae bacterium
CGGTTCGATGAGGTGAATATGAGCAGTTTTGAGAATATACTGTTTGATTTGGACGGAACATTGACTGACCCTGGTATCGGTATTACCAATTCAGTAATTTATGCTCTTAAGAAATACAATATCGAAGTGAATGACAGAAGCGAGCTGTATAAATTTATCGGGCCGCCCCTTTTGGATTCATTTATGAGATTTTACGGCTTTACGGCAGAAGAAGCCAGAAGAGCGATAGATTATTACAGGGAATATTTCAGCGTGAGGGGCTTGCTTGAAAATGCTGTTTATGACGATATTCCGGATTTGCTGAAGGATTTGAAGGATAACGGCAAAACACTGATCGTAGCTACCTCCAAGCCCCAGGTATTCGCTGAGCAAATCCTTGAGCATTTTAAAATCGATAAATATTTCTCATTTATTTCCGGAAGCACGCTTGATGAAACAAGGACACAAAAAGCGGAAGTGATTGAATATGCTCTCGAAAGTATGAATATTTCCGACCTTTCAAAGACAGTCATTATTGGTGACCGGGAGCATGATGTCCTTGGAGCTAAAAAAGTCGGCATTAAGTCAATAGGCGTTCTGTATGGATACGGCAGCAGGGATGAGCTTGAAAAGGCCGGCGCGGATTATATCGTGGGATCTGTTCGGGAGATAAAACATATAGTATTGAAACAGGAGTGAGGTGTTTGAAAAGAAGAGCCATAGCCGTATTGGCGCTGTCGAATTTATTCTTTTTTATATCACCGGTGATATCCAATGCAAACTCCTCCTGGCATTGGGTAACTTCGAGTCCTGTGAATGTCTTGCCTTTTGCCATTATTTTTACTCTTGCCATAGAAACAGCCGCTGTCGTTTTGATTGGCAGAATACCTGATATTAAAAAATCGCTTATTGTTATCAGCCTGGCGAACCTGTTCTCGTTCCTTGCTCCGGCTCTTTTCCGCGCAATAAGGTTCTATCCGGTCAGCGGCAGCCTAAGCTTAGGGGCAGCCTTTAACAAAGGGCCATACTATATAGTTCTGACAGGTTACCTGGTATTGACGCTCATCGTGGAGCTTCCCATAGTATACTGGCTGCTTAGGAAAGATACCCGCAAAAAGCTGAACCTGATAATAGCAATTTTGGTATCCAACATCATTACGACCCTGCTTGTGGCGGTATGTGAAAGGCTGATTTGCGTTGGCAGTTGGTAACAGTCATTTTAAGGAAATTAAGGAGTTCATTGAATTCATGGTTAATGATATACTTGGAACAAGAACCTAAAATAGGTTGTTAACTGGCGGTGGAAAAATGGTTTATCCGGAGATGATAATATTCGATTATGGCCATACTCTGCTTTATGAGCCAGGTTTCGATACCCTTCGCGGTGAAAAGGCGCTGCTGAAGTATGTAAAGAGCAGTAGAAAGACTTATACGGCTGAAGAGATCAATGGCTTTGCGAAGACTATATTCAGGGAAATCAGCACGGTAAGGAGCATGGGGTATGAACTCCATGAATGGCAGTTCAGAAAATTTCTTTATGAATATCTTGGCATTGAGTTTTCGATTCCCATGCC
>DUSJ01000170.1 GCA_012842645.1 Clostridiaceae bacterium
ACGGAGTTGTTGTCACAACCCAACGTGACAACAACTCCGTCCCCCTGTCACATCTGGCTTATAAGACCGAAATAATGTATAATAATAAAATCAAAATATTTATTACAAAGGACGATACCTGCAGATGGGCAAAATGATTTGTAACTGCGACTCCTGCCATAACAAGCTGTGCGCCAGGCAGATCTCCATATTTTCTTCACTGGACGACCAGCAGCTAATGAGGATCGCGGACCTGATCATACATAAAGGATATAAAAAGGGCGAGCTCCTTATTTTTGAAGGAGAAAGCGTCAACAGCCTTTTTATTATCAACAAGGGCCAGACCAAGGCATTCAGGAATACCCAGGACGGCCGGGAACAGATCCTGTACCTGTTTTCCGAAGGCGATTTCTTCGGCGAAAGGAGCCTGCTGCGCGACGAAGTTTCCAATTACAGCGTGGAAGCCCTGGAAGAGACCCATATCTGCCTGATCCACAAGCATGATTTCCAGGTGCTGCTCAAAGAGCATCCCGATATAGCGTTGAAAATAATGGAGGAATTGTGCCGACGCCTGGACCGCCTTGAAAACACCGTCGAGACAATGGGAACACGCACCGTGGAGGCCCGTGTCAGTTCGGTGTTGCTGGAATTTGCCGACAAGTACGGAAAACCGCATCCCAGAGGGATCATGATCGAGCTTCCCCTTAGCAGGGAGGGCATAGCCAATTATATTGGCCTTACCCGGGAGACCGTGAGCAGGAAGATGAGCCTTCTTCAGGATGAAGGCGTTATAGAAATGAACGGTAACAAAAAAGTCCTGCTGCTGGACAGGTCTGCCCTTGAACGCGCTGCCGATCGGGCTTCATGATGATTCCCGGGTATATATATAAAAATTTCGTGTCATGTCTTAATTTATTCCAAAATCATGCTCAACGTCACATTTTTTTCTGTATTTCCGGATTAGAATATAAACAAGCCATAGAATTTATAAAAGTCCAAGTCAGCGCTGACAGGCTGGAGTTATGTTTTTAAGGATGATGAATATGAAAAAGATACTTGATTTGACTAAATCCGTTTATGATCTTGTAAAGGAAAACCCGGAAGTGGCGGAGATCATGAAGAGTCTCGGCTTTGAAAGCATCACAAATCCCGCCATGCTTAATACTGCCGGCAGATTTATGACCATCCCCAAAGGAGCCGAAATGAAGAAAATCGATATGAATGTTATCGAAAAAGAGTTTAAGGCCCGGGGTTTCGAAATTAAAAACAAGGAGGGATTGAAGTGAGTGAAATCATCAATAACCGCGAATACAGGCAAAAGGTTCTGAAAGAGATTATAGGAGACCTTCACAGGGGCAAGCCCCCTGAAGAAGTGAAAGCGAGGTTCGAAGAGCTTATAAAGGGCGTTTCCGCGTCTGAGATATCCGAAATGGAAGCTGCCCTGATTGCTGAAGGCATGCCCGTAGAGGAGATCCAAAGGCTCTGCGATGTCCACGCGGCAGTATTCAAAGGATCAATTGAAGAGATCCACCAGGCAAAAACACCCGGGGAAACGCCGGGACATCCGATCCATACTTTCATGCAGGAAAACAAGGCAATCGAGAGACTGATCGGGAGAATAACATCCGATCTTGACGCATACAGGAATGATCCTTCGGAAGAAAAGGCCAGGAAGGTCCGGGAAGGGTTCGAACAGCTGAAAGAGATAGACAGGCATTATCTGAGGAAAGAGAACCTGCTGTTCCCGTACATGGAGAAATACGGGATCACCGCTCCTCCGAAAGTAATGTGGGGAGTGGATGATGAGATACGGGAACATATAAGTGACGTCATCGGTTTGTTTGGTGATTCGGACAACCCTGACAGGGATCGGCTTTCTGAAAAGGCCCAAATTGCCCTGGACAAGGTCAGGGAAATGATATTCAAGGAAGAGAACATACTGTTCCCCATGGTGGCAGAAACCCTGACCGAGGACGAATGGATGCAGATAAGGAAAGAAAGCGACGAGTTCGGATATACCCTGTACAAGCCCACCGTGGAATGGAAGCCTGCAAGGACAGACATTAGGGAAAAGGCAAAAAACGAAGGCACCGAGATACCCGGCGAAGGCTATGTCAGGTTCGACGCAGGAGTAATGACGCCTGAAGAGATCAACGCGGTCTTGAATACTCTGCCATTTGATATGACATTCGTGGACAGAAACGGCGCTGTCAAGTACTTCACGATGGGTAAAGACAGGATCTTTGCCAGGCCGAAAT
>DUSJ01000171.1 GCA_012842645.1 Clostridiaceae bacterium
AATTACACCCTGCCCTGAAGATTTCCCTTATTCAACTCATATTGATTATATTCCATCCTGCGCTGCCTGTCAATGAAGGCAAATGCATTCCAGCCTGTTTACTCGTCCTTGAGATAGAACCGTACCAGTTCCTCGAGCAGTTCATCCCTCTCAAGTTTCCGTATCAGGCTTCTTGCATTGTTGTGGCTCGTAATGTAGGTCGGGTCTCCGGACATGATATAACCGACGATCTGGCTTATCGGGTTATATCCTTTCTCCTTCAGGGCCTGGTATACATTCACCATGATCTCACGGGCCCTGTTGGACTTTTCTTTATTGACATCAAATTTCATCGTCCCGGAATTCATATGTTTCACCCGCTTCCTTTCCTGCAAAAAGAGGCTTTTCCTTAATATATTAATACATACCGGTTTTTAAATCAAGTTATGCAAGGAAAATGTAATCATATGGGTTCTCCCCTCATATACTCCCCTTCGATTGCCGTAAGGCGGACATTGACTATTTCCCCGCTTTTATCGCCGCTGGTCTTCACTGCGACCGGGATATAGTGGGGAGTAAGCCCTTCCATATCGCCATCACTGCCGTCTATGGGCTTCTCAAGAAGCACGTCGGTCTCTTTCCCAATGAATCTTTCAAAGTTCTCCTGCTTCATTTGCAGCGCAAGTTCTATCATTTTTCTGCTTCGCTCTTCCTTGGTCTTATTGTCCACCTGGTCCCGGAACCTGGATGCAGGAGTTCCTTTCCTCGGGGAGTACTTGAACACGTGCATCCACAAAAAGCCTATATCCCTGCAGAATGCATACGACTCTTCAAACTCCTTGTCGGTCTCGCCCGGGAAGCCTACCATCACATCGGTGGTAATGGTCGCCCCGGGAATATTCTCCCTCAGGAGCTTTACGATGTTCCTGTATTCATCGGGAGTGTATTTCCTGTTCATGCGTCTTAATGTCTCCCCGCAGCCGCTTTGCAGGGACAGGTGGAAATGGGGGCACAGCTTGGGAAGATTTTTTAGTTCCTCAATAAACCCGGTTGCCAGGAACATGGGTTCCAGGGATCCAAGCCGTATCCTGCGGATGCCCTCTATCCCATGTATTTCTTCTATAAGCCCGGCCAGGCCTTTTCCGTTCTTCTCATCAAAATACGATGTCAGGTGGATGCCTGTCAGGACCACTTCCCTGAATCCATGTTCCGCAAGACTTTTCGCTTCCTTTATAACATCCCCGATATCCCTGCTGCGGACAGGCCCCCTGGCATAGGGAATGATACAGTAGGAGCAAAACTGGTCGCAGCCGTCCTGGACTTTAAGGAATGCCCGGGTATGTCCCTCATAGGTTTCGACCGGCAGCTCCTCGTACTCGGAAAGCTTGTTCCTCTCGAAAACATACTGCCTTTTTTCATCATTGTGCAGGTTCTCCACGAGCTCGACTATCCTGTGCTTCATGTTGTTGCCCAGGACCAGGCTGACACCTTCGATCTTTGCAGCCTCTTCCGCGGACACCTGGGCAAAGCAC
>DUSJ01000172.1 GCA_012842645.1 Clostridiaceae bacterium
CGTTGCAGAGCAGCCTGTAAGGCGGTCCGTCCTCTTCTATGGCCGGGAATCTTCCAAGAGGCTCCAGATCTCCTTGCTCATTACTCCATCTCACTTTTAATCCTTTCGATTTCCTCAGAAGAAGGCAGGGATTCGATGGCTCCTTTTTTCTGCACGCAAAGCCAACCGGCAATATTGCCGTACCTGAGCGCATCGTTTATGATATCATCAGTCAGCTGGCTGACTTTTTCTACTCCTGATCTCAGCAGGCAAGCCAAAAATCCGCCCCAGAACGCGTCACCGGCGCCCGTGGTATCGACGCAGACCGCTTTCATCCCCGGAACGGAAATCTCCTTCCCGTTCCAGTAGCAGCGAGCGCCTTTTGAGCCCAGTGTCTCGACGACCAGGCTTATGCCGTTCATCTCTGCCGTATCGGCTATCTTCTCCTCACCGCCTAAAAAATCGCATTCTTCTTCAGATACCTTGAGAAGATCAACCAGGGGCAGGATATCCTGTACTGCCCTGATTGCGGCCTGCCGGTCATCGTCCCACAGCAGGTTCCTGTAGTTTACGTCAAAGCTTACAAGTCTTCCGGCTTTTTTCGCCTGTTCCATGGCATATACGGTAGCCGCTGCCGCAGGATCTTTTGACAATGAGCAGGAGCCTGCATGAAGAACTTTAGCCCGAGCCACATCGGCTTTGTCTATGTGGGCCCTGGTCAGGAACATATCAGCGCCTGGTTTCCTGGCAAAGGTAAAGCTTCTTTCCCCGTCGCGATTAAGCGTGACGAAAGCCATGGTGGTTACTGCTTCCCTGACCATGTCCGGGCAGAGAATGGAGACTTTATTGCTCCGAAGAGTGTCAATTAAAAACCTGCCGAAGTCATCATCGCCGACACAGCCGCAGAATCCTGCCTCCAGCCCATTTCTCGCTGCTGCAATCGCCACGTTGGCAGGAGCGCCTCCTGCTTTGCGTATGTATACGCCTTCCTCTTCTCCAGGCAGGAAATCGATCACCATTTCGCCCACGCAAATAATATCCATATGCAACACCTGTCTTCTAAGTTAACTGCTTATATCAGAACTTTGACAGTTTCATTTTCTCGCGGAGATATTCCATCAGCTTTTTTTGAACAGTGTTGGCAAGCCCGGCGATATCAGTGCCGTCGTAATTTCTTACCGTCTGGTAATACAGCCATAAGAACTCGGTTCCTACATTGAACTTGTTGATACCTTTGGTAAAGGCGATTTCCAACTGGTCATTGGGTATTCCGCTTCCGCCATGCAGCACGAGAGGAACGTCTGTCGCCCTGTCGATTTCCTCAAGGCGTACCAGGTCAAGTTTTGGAGTTTCTTTATAAAAGCCGTGCGCGCTTCCGATGGCAACAGCCACAGAATCGCATTTCGATTGCTCGCAGAAAAGCGCTGCAATTTCAGGTTTTGTATATTTGTCTACATCGGACTGGTCCGTGAGTGTACTCGCGAAGCCAACATGGCCCAGTTCAGCCTCAACATCTGCGCCGAACGCATGAGCGACACGCGTCACCTCGCGGGTGTTCCTTATATTCTCTTCAAGGGGAAGCAGTGATCCGTCATACATCACCGAAAGGAATCCCGCCTTGATGGCCCTGATGATGAAGTCAAAATCAGAACAGTGATCCAGGTGGACTGCAACAGGCACTTTTACTTTCTCAGCCTCTGTTTTTACCATTGACACGAATCCTTCAAGATTGATCCAGTTATATTTGATAACATGTTCCGGATAGAGCATGCAGATAACCGGTTTATTGACCTCTTCAGCGACTGTTATCACTGATCTGACGGTACTGTAGTCAATGCAGTTGAAAGCCATTACGGCTGTGTTCGCCTTGATGGCCAGTTGTAAAACTTCGCTAACTTTTACGTATGCCATGAAACTTCCTTCCTATTCTCTGTTAATTTTGCGTATACCTTCGCTGAGACCTTTGAAGATTACAGATAATGAAACTGCTCCGGGATCCGCATAACCTATTGCTTTCTCCCGGAAATTCTTCGCTCTTCCGAGACGAGGTATCATGTTCTTCGTATTTTCAACACCCCGGAGCGCTCCTTTATACGCGGCTTCCAGGATAACTTCAATGCTTTTGGTCAACTTACGGGATTCCTTCATGCTGTCGATCGCAGGAAGCAGCGCATCAAGCATGGTTCTGTCGCCTGGTCCTGTACGCCCGCGACGGGCAATATTGATGGCGCTTTCTTCGAAAAATAATATAAGATCGTCCGCATTTATCCGGTCTTTGCCTTTGACTGCCTCTCGGCCGCCTATGAACAGTGTTCCGAATATAACACCGGAAGCTCCGCCCATGCTTTTAACCAATTGGGTCCCGGTTTCCATGAGCAGCTCATAGATACTGTTGAAACCGGAAGAGACCAGCTTATCCTTAAGATCGGAAAAACCATCTCTCATGCCGATTCCGTGATCGCCGTCTCCAATAATACTGTCAAGCTCGGTCAGCATTGGTTCGCTGGCTATCATCAGATCACATGTATATATCAATGCAGCCCGCAGTTGATTTTCAGTCAAATACTCCATTTGGCTTGTCCTCCGTTTATTGTAAGGCCCGCTTATTCCTCGCTGTCGGCGAAGATGATGTCTGATTTTTGCTCCAGCAGATTGTAAGAAAAGCCTGGCACCTGGGTATCAGTGATCAGGCAGGTACACGGGTCTACTTTCGCCAGATAGACCTTTCCGAACTTGGTGTGATCAGCCAGTATAAATGACTTAACGGAGGATGCAATCATAAGTGATTTGATTTCGGCATCTTCGTAACGGGGAGTCGAGAATCCGAATTTCTCATCAACCCCGTTTATTCCAATGAAACATTTGTCAACACGTATATCCTTGATGAACCTCGCAGCCACGCACCCTTCCACAGTACCGTGGGCGTAGTTCAGGTCTCCTCCAACAATCATTACTTTGCAGTTTTTGCAGCTGGAAAGTGTCTGAACTGCCAACAGCGAGGTCGTTATCACCCGAAGGTTTACCTTGTCGCCATTGGCGATAAGTTTTACAAGTTCATATACCGTGCTGGAACTGTCAAGCAGCAGCGTGTCATGTTCGCATATCTGGTTATAGGCAGTCAGGGCGATCTTATGCTTCAGGTCGCTGTTCTGGGTAATTAAATCCTGCCATTTTATGGCACGCCCCACCGAATAGGCTACCATCGCTCCGCCGTGGGTACGGATTATGCGGTTTTGCTTCTGCAGTTCCTCAAGGTCACGGCGGATAGTTACCGTTGAAATATCCAGCATCTTGCTTAATTCAGAGACCCTGACTGATCTCTTTTTGCATATTATATCGTATATTTTCTGTTGTCTTTCTTCTGCGAACATACCAACCCCACCTATATCATAAAACTATCGGTAGCTGTAGAGTTCCCCATCAACTCAGAGATCTCATCATCCATGCACAGGATACTGAACTCGTATCCGTATGTATCGACAATATTGGAGAAAGCAGCAACACGTACCCGCTCCACTTTATAATTCCGTGAAAGCGCCTCATATACAGCATTGGCCATAATAAAGCTGTCAGGATAACTTGTCAGCCTGAGACGATTCACCAGTAAAAAGAGCTTTTCATCCTTCCCGGGATTAAGGCTCTCTGTCAGCAGTTCCACAACTTCCCGGGCACTGCGTTTCATATCCATATGATTTTCGGTGCGGATTCCGGGTTCCCCTGAAAAACCGGCACCATATTCTATCAGGTTTCTGTCGAAATACATATGCATACTGAGAGTCCCAAGGCGTTCATTTGCTCGCCTTACTATATCAGCAGCTTGCCTTAAGGGCATTTTCCTTTGGGCGCACGCCCCGGCAAGCTTGATGAGCAGAGCTATGCCAGTTCGTCCGCTGCGGTTCTCCCGGGGTTCATTCAGGGCTGTTGCTATATCGTCATTTGCGACGACCACTTCCACCTGTATGTTATCCTCCTCCAGCAGTTCCCTGGCCATATCATTGTTAAGGTAATCTCCTGAAAAATTGTTATACAGAAGAAGAACGCCGCTCCCTTTTCCCAGGTACTTGCCCGCCTCATATATTGCATAGGCATTGGGCGCTGCAAAAGGAGCTCCCAATACCGCTGCATCAGCCAGTCCGTCAGCGACATAACCAGGGCAGAACGGGCCATTTCCTCCGCCTCCGCTGATTATGACTGCAAATCGATCGGGAGTTGGCTCAGCCTTCATGAGAATCCCGGCGTTTTTTCCGGCTCTCAGGCATTTCCATCGTTCCGGAAACACCCTGGTCATCCCCAGTATGCAGTCGGCCGCATAATAATCCATCCGATCAGTGTTCCAAATCATTTCATACCTCTTATGCTGTATCTTAATATATTTCTGCTTAAGCCTTCTTCTTCTGTGCCATATCCAGAATGACTGCCATGAGAATGATGGCTCCAATAACTGCCTTCTGCCAGTACGAGTTAATGTGGAGAAGGTTCATACCATTATTTATTACTGCTATTACTGCGCATCCGATCATCGCCCTTGCAACAGAACCGCTTCCTCCCGACAGGCTCGTGCCGCCCAATACAGTCGCCGCAATGGCATACATCTCGTAACCGTCACAGGCGCCCGGCTGACCGTTCTGCAGTTTGGATGAGTTGAGCACGCCGCCTATAGAAGCCATTACACTGCATATCACATGGCTCAGGAAAATTACTTTATTGGTGTTGACACC
>DUSJ01000173.1 GCA_012842645.1 Clostridiaceae bacterium
AATCTTGAAGAATATATACCGGGGGCCCCGTTTAAAAAGTCCACTTCAAGCCCGCTATCATCGGCGATGACCATCCCGCCGGTCATTTTTTGAATGGTTCTTGCCTTTATCAGGGAATTCTCTTTAAAGCAGCTCCCTGTTTCCTCAATTTCCACGTCTATTCCCAAATCCTTAAGGGACATTATCTCAAAATCGTATCCTTCCAGCAGCTCTTTAATCTCCTTTACCTTCCCGGAATTCCTGGTAGCGATTATCAGTCTCTTCATATTTCCACCCTGAACAGTTTATCATTAGTGTTCAGCCCGGTTGCCAAGCAAAACGCTTTTCTGTATTTCAACGATTTTCTCTATCCCCTGTCTTGCCAGTTCTATCAGGTCATCCAGTACCGACCGGTCAAAAGGGCTTTCTTCCCCTGTTGCCTGCACCTCGATGAACTTCCCTGATGCTGTCATTACAACATTCATGTCGACAGTGGCATTCGAATCTTCTTCATAACATAAATCAAGAAGCTTCTCGCCATTGACATACCCGACGCTTACGGCCGCTACGAAATCCTTTATGGGTATCTCGCTTATTACATTGCTGTCCACCAGCCTGGCGCAAGCATCCATCAAGGCAACAAACCCTCCGGTTATGGCTGCCGTTCTTGTGCCGCCGTCGGCCTGGATAACATCGCAGTCGAGGGTTATGGTCCTCTCGCCCAGTGCCTTGAAATCCATGACCGATCGCAGCGCTCTTCCTATGAGCCTCTGGATTTCATTCGCCCTTCCATTGATGCGCAGGTTAGTCCTGTCCCTGCTGTTCCTGACAGCTGTCGCCCTTGGAAGCATGTCATACTCGGCAGTAACCCAACCTTCACCGGTGCCTTTTTTGAACGGCGGTACCTTGTCCTCCACGCTTGCCGTGCAAATGAGCTTGGTCTCGCCAAACTCGACCAGGACGGACCCTTCGGCATACTTGTTTATGTCCCTGGTTATTTTTATTTTCCTCAGCTCATCAGGCTTTCTTCCGTCTACCCTGCTTTTATCCATAGCAATTAACCTCTTTTTCATAATTATGTTATCACATGTCCGTAGTGTTATCCAGAAAATTATAATATTCTTTCCTGTTCCTGAAAAGTGCAAAAAGCAATGCCCCACCCCGCAATGCGCGCAAAAGCGAAGTACCAGGGGTTGGGGCAGCATTTATATTATATAATTATTTATATTTTATTCCATGCTCTTTAGTATCTGTATTATGCTCCGTGCAATCGATTCAGCCGCTTTCTGGATAAAATCGTCAGTGTTGAGCCGGGCTAAATCGTCCGGATCGGACATGCAGGCTACTTCGGCAAGTATGGCCGGCATTTTCGTATCTCTTAGAACTACCGTTTTCTGTCTTGCTGAAAGGCCAAGGTTACCGGTTTTAAGGTCCTTAACAAGGTTTTCCAGCATGGTGGTCGCATAGGCCTTTCCTTTATAACTCGTGTGATGGTAAAGCACCATGGAGCCCTTATACCCGTTTGGCATGCTGTTATTATGTATACTGACAAATAATGCGGCGTTCAGGTTATTGGCAAACTTTACCCTGTCATTTCGGCTTACAAATACATCGGTTCTGCGCGTCATGTGGACATTGACTCCCTGGGATTTCAATATGGCTTCAACTCTCAGGGCTATATCGAGGTTATA
>DUSJ01000174.1 GCA_012842645.1 Clostridiaceae bacterium
ACAAGTATCTCCCCGCCGTTGAACTTCGCCAGGGCTTCTTCCTCATTCTTGCATACGCAGAGCGTCCCCACCGCTGTTTTCTGGGTGATGCCTGTTCCTTTAAGAAGTATGTCCCCTACTATATGGACTTTCAGGATATTGGTCATGCCGGGTATCCCGAGGGGCAATCCCGCCGTCAGCACCACAAGGTCCCCGCTTTTGACCAGCCCGGTTTCTACGGCTTTCTCCACGGCATGTTCAAAAAGCTCGTCACTGTTCTGTTTTTCTTCAAACAGGACGGGAACTACTCCCCAGGACATGGACAGCTGCCTGCAGACCTTTTCGCTCGTCGTGCAGGCAATTATCGGGCATGCGGGCCGGAATTTCGAGATCATCCTCGCCGTGGTCCCCGATACAGTTAGGGTGATTATTGCGGCCGCATCAAGGTCATGAGCCGTGGTGCAGGTCGCATGGCTGATGGCATTGGTGACATTCGATGTGGACTCGGTGAGTTCCATCTGGCGGAACCTCTTTTTGTAATGGATGGCCGCCTCGGTGCTTTCGGCTATCCTGGCCATGATCCTTACGCTTTCCACGGGAGACTTTCCTATTGACGTCTCTCCTGACAGCATGATAGCGCTGGTTCCGTCATAAATAGCATTGGCTACGTCATTGATCTCCGCCCTCGTAGGTCTGGGCTTTGAAATCATCGAATCAAGCATCTGGGTTGCCGTGATGGATTTTTTGCCGTGGAACATGGCTTTTTTGATAAGCAGCTTCTGGATCCTGGGCAGTTCGTTAAAGTCTATCTCCACTCCCATGTCGCCCCTGGCTACCATTATGCCGTCGCTAGCCATGAGTATTTCGTCGATGTTTTCCACGCCTTCCCCGTTTTCGATTTTTGCGATGATTTGTATGTCCTGGCCTCCGTTTTCCTCAAGAAGCTTTTTGATCTCGATTATATCCGAAGCGCTTCTTGTAAATGAAGCCGCAATATAGTCAAAATCATGCTCGATTGCAAGCTTGATATCCTGAATGTCCTTTTCGCTCAGGTATGGCATGTCCATTCTGATGCCCGGAATATTGACGCTTTTGTTGTCTTTGATAACACCGCTGTTAATGACATCACAGATGATGTCGGTATCGGTGGTATCTGTAACTACCAGTTCCACAAGCCCGTCGTCGATAAGGATCCGTGTACCCTTTTTAACATGTCGGGGCAGATCTATGTAAGATATTGATACCCTTTCCCTGGTTCCCGGAACATCCTCGGTAGTCAGTATGAACCTGTCGCCTGCATTAAGGGCTGCGCTTCCCTCCCTGAACCTGCCGAGCCTGATTTCTGGACCTTTTGTGTCAAGCATCAGCGCGACAGGCTTTCCAACTTCCCGGCGGACTTTTTTGAGCATCCCGACACGTTTCAGGTGCTCCTCATGGCTTCCGTGGGAAAAGTTGAGCCTGGCAACATCCATGCCTTCTTCAATTATCATTTTTAAAATACTCTCATCATCTACTGCCGGACCGAGAGTGCATATGATCTTGGTTTTCCTCATTTTTTATCTAAACCTGCCTTTATTTGCTTATATTCTTACTTTTAATTTATCCTTTTAACTTTTTAACTTTAAAAATAACATACGGCTATTAATACTACCACAAATCCGCATCAAAGTATATTAGTAAATGTTACACTTATTCCATATCATCCCGGCTGGATTTTGTGCATGGGTATCTGTTTATGATATATACCAGATTGGCATGGTTCCCAGGTGTTGTGACAGTTTATCTCTCAAAAATACTTCTGCTTCTTCCCTGACATCATTGCGGTAACTGTATTTTCCGCGTCCCCGTCCGGTCATCTTTTCCTTATCCAGCAATTTTGCGGCGTTCGGGAATGCCTCGGTGTTTATGGCGTTATGCACAAAGCTGTATGTCATAAGGATTATCTCGATAAACCCTTCTTTTTTGACTTTTGGGCTCAATTCATCAGACAGCTGTTCTATCAGTTCCCCATATTGTTTTTTCCAGTCGGGTACAAGTATCACAGGCGCGATAAGCAGTCCCACGGGATACCCGGCTTCCGCGACATCATTTAGGGCCCGGATCCTTGATTCCAGCGGGGAGGTTCCCAGTTCAATACGCTGAATTATCTTTTCGGGATTAAAACTCATCCGGAATATTGTTTTACCCCTGTGTTCCAAGCCAAGCAAAGGCTCCACCATATCAAACTTGGTCGGAAAAGTGAGTTTGCCCCGCCCTTCCCGGGCGAAGCGCTCAATAGTATAAATGAGATTTCCTGTTATGGTGTTTTCCAGCACCAGGTCGCTGTTGCTCCCTATCTCAAAGGTCTGCGGATTTCCCTCATAAGATTTCCTGATCAGCTTGTCCAGCATCTGTTCCCTGTTGACAAACAGGCGCATGTATGAACACTTGTTGTAATTGCATACCAGGTAGCAATACAGGCACATTGCCCTGCAGCCTGATGAGGTAAATGGCACCAGCCAGTCCGAAACCTTATGGTTAGGCACATACTTGTGTGTTTTCCTGATGCCTATAATAAGAAGCCTTTTTAATTTCGGAAAGTCCCGGTTGGCGGAAGCGGTCAGCTCCGGAATGCGGTTATGGTTCTCGATTTCCACCCAGGGCAAATCCTTGTATTTGACCTGCAGCTTTTTGCCCAGTTCATAATTAAGCGCGTCGGGCTCATAGTATACCCTGTCGAATTTCATGTTCATAATTGTCCCCTCGCAAGACTTAAGAAAATCATCTTCCTGTACAATTATCCATACTTGTTTATTCAGTATTTGCAAATAGTCGTAACTGCATGCGACTTAAATCGGTCCGCCGTTTCGTAACTCAAATCGCTGTAAAGTCTTGTCGTAATGTAGTATTCCAAAATCAAGGGACAATATGGTTACAAAAATAACATATCGGACCTGAAAAACATATGATGAAGTACAAGTTATTAAAACAAACTGTGTTAGGAGTAGGACCGTATGATTTCCGTGAATGATTTCATCAAGCAGTCTCTTGCATTGCACCTGTTTTTCGGGAGAATAATGAAAGAGCATTCTTTTTTCCTTGAAGCAGGTTTTACGTCAAAAGACAGTAACCTGGCCCAGCAGGCCGATTCTTTCCGGAGAGCTTTCGACCGGATGATGAATGAAGTGGTCGCGCTGTCAAACGGAGTGGTTGACCAGGATGTGCTGGACTCCGGCGAAGTAATCACCCAATATACGCTGCCTGCCGAACAGTTGACTGCCCTTTTGAGCGGTGTTCCCCTTGCAACAGGAATAACGAGAGCGGAAGCCGATCTTGTTGGCGGCGGTATGGTTCATAGCCCCACCCTCGAGCGGCGAGTGCGTGCTTTGAATGACCATGCCATAAGACTCGTAAGAGGCCTTATAGCTTTCAAGACACGTATCCTGTCAGAGGTTCTGTCATGCAGGCTGTTTACGGTGAACTATCCGCTGCTCATCGAGCACATCTTAAGAGAAGCAAAGCTGTACCTGTCGACCATGCAAAAGCTGCAGAGCCGTGCCGAAGTCAACCCGGAACTTGAAGCATACGAGCAGGAAGCTTTCTGGAACCGGATCATGGCCGAGCACGCCAAGTTCATCCGCGGTCTCCTGGATCCCACGGAAAATGATCTGATCGTTAAAGCCAATGAATTCGGGAACATGTTCGATGCGCTGACAGACGAAGCCTTACAAGCCTTGAACCGTACAGTCCCGCTTGATAAGGTCACTGCAGACAGTCTTGCCGCGACGCAGCAGATCAGGGATTTCAAGGAAGCAGGGACACAGGGGCTGATAAGCTGCAGGATAAGATCCATTATAATCCCGCTCCTGGGCGATCACGTCCTCCGTGAAGCCAACCACTACTTAAGACTGCTGCGCATGTTTTCGCATTAATTATTTAACTATAAAGCGGTGTGCCGGTATGCGATTTAAGCGGAGCATGGACAGCGGAACTGTCGCTCCGTGGATCCCGGGCCGATTCACGGAGCGATAAATCTCTGCAGGCTAAAGCTGCACAATCCCTGTCTTCACATCGCTCAGGATGAAGAACTTAGTGCACACTAATCAAAGAAGAATGAAGCAAAGGAACCGTCCCTCTGCTTCACTCTGATACATGGTTTTACATGCTCCGCTGCAAGCCAGCGTTCCACGAGAGCGACATCCTCTCTGAACAAAGGACGCTACCTGGTATTGACCAGCTTGTATTCCAAAAGCGTCTTCTGGGGCACTTCCTGCCCGCTGAGCATTCCGTCCAGGATATTGAAAGCCGTTTCTCCAAGCATTTTTGCGTCAAACTTGATGGCGGCGATCCTGGGATAATGTTTTTCAATTATATAGCTGCAGTAATAGGAGGCAACCTCGATATCCCCGGGAACCCTGATACCGTGTCTGCCAAGCTCAAGCAAGGCATTCTCGCAGATCAGGTCGTCAAAGCAAAAGATTACCTTCTGTTCTCTCTTTATTATCTCTCTAATCGCATCCCTGATCATTTCCTTGGAATCCATTCTGAAGAACGTGTAATCTTCTTCGGATAATCCGACCAAGCGGATCCCTTCCAGGAAACCGGTATGCCTGCTCTGGTTAACTATATACTGCATTTCTCCGCCTATAAGCGCAACACGTCCTCTCAGGGCATCCCTGTCATAGCCCGAAAGCACCGATGACGTCAGATCACGGCAGGCCGATACATGGTCATGATCGATCTGGATCGTTTTATCAGTCGCAGAACCGATCATCACAAAAGGAACTTCGTTTTCTTCCAGGAATTCGGCATCGATATTCCTGGCCATGGAACGGGTCAGTATGACGCCGTCGACCTTCTTATGCCTTACCACCCTGTCTATCTGGGATATGTCGTTCTCTTCCTGTGTCAGCACGATAACATCATAATTGCTTTTTGAAGCAATATTGCAGATACCGATGAGAAGGTTCTGAAAAAACGGCATTTCCACGATGCTGCCATCGGCAGGCAGAACCACGGCTATATTCATGGTCTTCTGCTGCGCGAGGCTCCTGGCAATGAGATTTGGCTGATATCCGCGCTTTTTTATATGTTCCATGACTCTCGCGCGGGTTTGATCGCTGATTCGTCCCTTGCCGGATATGACACGTGAAACGCTCGCTTTAGACAAGCCAAGTTCCTTCGCTATATCGTCAAGAGTAAGCTTGTTGCGCGGTTTTTCACTGATATGGATCACCCCTCTGGCTATAAATAAAGGTTTTTTCATTCATCTGTCATGGTAATAAATCAAATTATTGACAAATAACATATAACGTGATACTCTTAGTGTGTAGGTTGAGCAACCGGTTGCTCAACATTTTACCAAAGACAGTCATATAATTCAACATCATCGATGTTGAATAAATTATATAATAATTAAAGAAATTAGAGGAGGATTTCTATGAAAAAGCTGCTTACAGTCTTTATGGCCATCTTATTGACGGCCGCATTCATCACCGGCTGCGGATCAACCTCCACTCCTTCGGCACCTACAGGCTCTTCACCAGGCACTTCATCAACCTCGACTCAATCCCAGAAACCGTCAGACTCTGCAGAAAAGATTGAGTTGACCGTGTGGGAATCCACGGGCGGACCGGACGAATTCATCCAGAAGGCAGGAGAAGAATTCACAAAACTTCACCCCAACATTACCATCAAGTATGTAAATGTTGAACTTGGC
>DUSJ01000175.1 GCA_012842645.1 Clostridiaceae bacterium
AGCCGTGCATCTTGGTAAATTCCAGCCTGATAACTATCCCTCTTTCCGTCCTGGTTTGATTTCTTTCTTATCGACAATATCATTGTCGTACAGGTACTTTGCCACGCACCGGATGGCGTTTCCGCACATCTTGCCTTCGCTTCCGTCATTGTTGAACATTCTCATCCTGGCGTCAGCCACTTCGCTTTTCTGGATCAGAACGATCCCGTCACCGCCTATCCCGAAATGGCGGTCGGACAAAACGACGGCGAGCCTTTCCGGTTCTTCCAGTTCACGGTTTAAACAGTTTATATAGATGTAATCATTGCCGCAGCCGTGCATCTTGGTAAATTCCAGCCTGATAACTATCCCTCTTTCCGTCCTGGTTTGATTTCTTTCGTTTTGCTTAAAAAATACTTTCTTTCAGCTTTATGTATCCAATCACTTCGATTTGCTCCGATCAGTAGATACTTCACTTTGCTCAGGGTGGCAAACTAACAACTATTGCTGTATCTCATGATCTCGCTTATGAACTTGTCAAACAGGTAGCCTGTGTCCTTTGGTCCGCCGCACCCCTCGGGATGGAACTGCACTGAAAAAATCGGTTTTTCCATGTACCTTATCCCTTCGCATGTATTGTCGTTCATATTGATGAACCATTGGCATGCCAGCGACGGGTCTATGCTCTCGTCGGTCACATAATACCCGTGATTCTGGCTCGTTATGTACAGCCGCCCTGTATCCAGGTCCCTGACGGGCTGGTTTGCTCCCCTGTGTCCGTACTTGAGCTTTTTCGTTACAAATCCGTGGGCCAGGGCCAGGAGCTGGTGTCCGAGGCATATGCCGAATATTGGCATATCACAGGTAATCAGTTTCCTCAGGTTTTTGATAACCGTCACATTGTCGGCAGGATCTCCAGGACCGTTGGAAAGCATTATGCCATCAGGTTCAAGATCAATGATTTCCTCCGCGGACGTGTCGTGGGGCAGCAGTATTACCCTGCAATTCCTTTTCACAAGCTCTCTCGCGATATTCTCCTTGTAGCCGAAATCAAGCATTGCGACAGTATACTCGCCTTCGTCGTTCAAAACGGCTTTTTCCCTGACCGAGACCCTGGCTACCGGGTTCTCGGTCCTGAAAGATCTTATCTCTTCCAGGTCCGCATTTTCCGGGTTTCCTGTTATGATCCCGTTCATCGTACCCTTTTCCCTCAGTATCATAGTGAGCGCGCGGGTATCGATCCCATACAGCCCGACCACGTTCCTGTCCTTCAGAAACGTGTCAAGGTCGCCTTTGCTCCTGAAATTGGACGGTTCCCTGCAGATGTCCCTGACTATGTAGCCTCTTGCCGATATGACATTGCTTTCAAAATCTTCGGGAATAACGCCGTAGTTTCCAATCAGGGGATATGTCTGAAGGATTATCTGCCCGTAATAGCTTTTGTCCGTAAGGGTCTCGAGATATCCTGTCATGCCGGTCGTAAAGACGATTTCTCCTATTACCTCTCCTTCGGCTCCCAACCGGCAGCCTTCGAATATCATTCCGTTCTCAAGCACTAAATAGGCTTTGCCGCTCATTTATGTTCCTCCGTATAAGCCGGATGGCTGCCTGCTCCGGAAAATCGGCTAATTTTCATATGTTTTCAGTATCTCTTCCGCTACTTTCCGGCGCGTTATACGCATATCCATAGCCTGTTTTTCTATATACCTGTGGGCTTCCGGCTCAGTAAAAGACAAATGGGATATCAGGATGCATTTCGCTCTGTCAATGACCCGTATATCCTCAATCTTCTGGATCAGTTTCCTGTTTTCATTTTTCATCACGCTGATCCGTTTATGCATAACTGAAGCAAGCTTCAGGGCATTCCAGAACATTGGTTTGCTTATTGGCTTCGCTATTGTAATAACACCGTCTTCCTCGACTTTGCTGGATACTTCGTCAAACAGCTCGGACCTGACGATCAGTATGACCTGGCTGGTTATCCTGGCAGCTATATTCCGTGCGAGGATTTCGCCGAACTCATCAGGCAGCGGGGCGTTTATGACGCAAAGATCGAAATCCTTTTCGATAAGGATGCGTCTCGCCTCCCCGGCGTTGGAAACGGTGGTGATATGACTAATTGATGCTTCTGTCAGAATACCTGCAAGGCTCGAAGCGCCTTTTTCTGAACATGATACTATCAATGCACTTTCCATCGCATCCCACCTTTCCCTGGAATATTTTTCAGCGCACATGCGCATAAAATATGCTCCACTCTCGGCAATCGTTCAAACCCTGTTGCTTAAACAATCCTGAAGTAATTGGACATAAAATATTCCCTTTTGTCGGCAGCCCGGTTGAAAGCCGCCAGTTCCTCTGTTTTCAGCTGGATAAACTTATTGAACAGGTTTTCATCCAGCACGCTTTTTACGAAATCGGAACTCTTTGCAATGTCAAGGGCTTCTCCAAGGTTTTCAGGAAGCCGGACAAGATTTTTCGTAATATTTTCATCTGCGGCATACAGATCAATATTAAGGCTGTCCGGCAAAGGCAGGTTGTTCTCGATCCCGTATAATCCTGCGCTGATAACAAGGGCAAACGCAAGATAAGGGTTAACAGCCGGATCGGGAGAACGAAGCTCCATGCGTACCTTTTCCCCGTGGGCAGCGGGAATGCGGATCAGCTGGGACCGGTTCCCGTGGGACCATGTGACATACCGCGGCGCTTCGAAAGAACCGAAGCGCTCATAGGAATTGGGTATGGGGTTGAGGAACGCCGTTATTTCCGTTATCTTGCTGAGTATTCCAGCTATGAAGCTTTCCGCTTCCCTGGAATGTTCGTCGCCAAGCCTGAACAGGTTCTTCCCGTTCCGCAAAAGGGACAGGTTCAGATGCAGCCCGCTTCCGCTTTTGTCAGGCAGCGGTTTCGGAGCGAAAGAAGCAAAAAGGCCGTTTCTTGCAGCGATGCTTTTTACAGCTTGTTTGAAAGTAACGAGGTTATCGGCGCTGCTGAGGGCGTCGGAAAACTTGAAGTCTATCTCGTTTTGTCCCGGTCCCTGCTCGTGATGGGACGATTCCGGTTTAATTCCCATGTCCTCAAGGCTCAGGCAGATCTCCCGGCGAATGTTTTCTCCCTTATCAAGGGGATAGACATCGAGATAACTGCCGTTATCAAATGGGATCATGGTAGGTTCGCCGTTTTCGTCAGTCTTGAACAGGTAGAACTCGCATTCGGGTCCCGCCATGCATGAGTATCCTTTTTTAGCCGCCCGATCAAGAACCGATTTGAGCAACGCCCTGGTATCTCCCCAGAACGTGTCTCCACCGGGAGTCCTGATGTGGCAGTAGAACCGGACCACTCTTCCCTGCTGCGGACGCCACGGAAGCACCATGATGGTGGCCGGATCGGGAAACAGCATCAGGTCCGACTGCGTTATTTCGGCAAACCCTTTCACAGCATGGGCATCAAAAGGAATGCCATTTTCAAAAGCTTCCGGAAGTTCATCGGGCATGATGGAAATGTTTTTCTGCATGCCTGACAGGTCACAGAACGCCAGGCGGATGAATTTTACATCATTTTCCCTGATAAACTCCAGTACTTCATTTACCGCAGGCGTCATAAAACACCCCTCCATTTTTTTATCATTAAAAAGCTTTTAGCCTGTCATCTGTCTTATGGCTTTGGCGCGGGTCCTTCATCCCGCTTACCTGTCCCCAATACTCAAAATGAGTAAAAGTGTACG
>DUSJ01000176.1 GCA_012842645.1 Clostridiaceae bacterium
CCCTCGAATCATTGCGCCGCAGCATAGGCGTTGTCCAGCAGGACGTATACCTGTTCTCGGGCACGATATATGAGAATATAGTTTACGGCAGACCCGGGGCGACGATGGAAGAGGTCATACAGGCGGCTAAGCTTGCGAATGCCCATGATTTCATCATGGAACTGGAAAAGGGATATGACACCTTTGTCGGGGAGCGGGGAGTTAAGCTTTCCGTGGGCCAGAAGCAAAGGATCTCGATAGCAAGGGCGTTTTTAAAGAACCCGCCCATACTGATACTGGATGAGGCTACCTCAGCGCTGGACAACGAGAGCGAGAGGCTTGTACAGGAATCGCTCAGGGAGCTGGCCAAAGGCAGGACCACCCTGGTAATCGCCCACAGGCTGTCCACCATCATAAACGCGGACAACATCATTGTTCTCACATCCAATGGCATAGAGGAACAGGGCACACATCAGCAGCTGCTTGAAAAAGGCGGCGTCTACGCCAACCTCTACAAGATGAGCATCGGCGCTGAATGAGTAAAGGGGACGTACACTTTTACTCATTTTGAGTAAGGGGGACAGGTAATTTGCCCGTTTCTGCATGTCCCATATCCGGCATTTTTGCGAAAATGTATGGGGAAAGTTTCAATAACAGTAATAATATGATATGATCATTTATATCCATACCAGGAGCATGAAACTTTAGTAAATCCAAGGAGAGTTGTTAAGCATGAAAAGAGTGATAGCGCTGATAATTGCTCTTATTATTACGCTTTCTTTTGCTGCATGCGGACGGATAATCGACGGATCACGGGATGACGATATACCGAAGACAGATAAAACTGATAAAAATTCCAGGACGGAACCCTCCGGAGACGATACCCCGGTGCTTGAAATCGATAAAGCCTTCGTCGGGCTGTGGCATTCCATGAATGTGGTAGGGTCAGGGTTCGCCGAGCGGTATGCATTTTACGAAGACGGTACATTTATTTACGGCGCAAACCAGATGGATGACGATCCTCTGATTTATGCCTCAGGTACATGGGGCGTTTCCGATGGAAAACTGAAGCTATTTATCATGGAGAAGTTGTTCAGATCAAATGATGAAGGTGATGTGGACATAAAAAAGATCAAACCGCCTGAAGTCGCATCCTATAGTATAAAAGAAACAGGACCGGATCCCGAAACAGGCAGAGACACTATTGCTATAGGCGGGGTAACTTATTATAACTATGACAATCAAACCGATATGTTTGAAAGCTACTATGAACTTACAAACTAAACGACGGATGGTTCACCCTCAGACCGGTTCACGCTGCCTTCGGATGAAGCTGAATCGGATGTTACGGCTCTTTTGCTCAGGGGGTTCAGACTCCTTACATACAGGACTATGAGCTCCCTGATGGTTTGAACAACGAATTTCCTTGTTTCCTTATCGATCTTCCTGAAGGCTTTCAATGCTGAAGCGAGATTTTTAATGCGGATTTCGGAAAGGTCGCTTATGGACCTGGCATTGGTGGATTTTATCACCTGGTACAGGGCGTCTACGAACAGTTCCCGCTTTTCATCCGGAAGATCCCTCAGCCATCGGCTGAGATTGTAGTTAACATTCAGTGAGCTGTTTGTGACCGTTTTGGCATATTTGAAATCCCCGTTTACTACGATCCACGAAAAAGGATCATGCTGCAGTATTCCAAACTTTCTGCTTTCCACGACCATGTAGCTTTCCTGGTTCTGCAGCAGCATGCCGACAATGGATGACTGGGGCACAAACTTATAAATCCTGTCCTTTACCTCCAGGAAAGCGGAACTGCTGAAAACATCTTCCCGGAAGCCAGGACCGTCATGGCTGTAGACGGCTTTTATCCTTTGCCGTACCGTGCTTTTGCAGTACATCGACGAGTAAACGGCTATGTTTCCGCCTTTTGAATGGCCTCCAACAATGATACTCCCGGAAGTCTTGCCGGCTGCCGTGTCAAGGTATGAGACCCCTTCCTCCTGTGATGGGATGGGGCTTTTGTAAGCCATGTTGAAATCTTCCTTCCAGCCAACGAAGGTAAGATCAGTTCCCCGGTAGGCCACAAAAACGGTTCCGTCCGGCAGAAGATAAGTGACAGCGGAAAACTGCTTTTCAGCATTATAATCATGTTTGTTGACATAATAATTCAGCCCGATGTCCCTGAACCTCGGGCTTGCCGCCAGGGCAAAGAAAAACCTTCGGTTCTTGTCAACATAAAGCAAGTCTTTGAACATGGACGGGAAGTTCTCTGCCTTATACAGGTCTCCCAGTCTTACGAAGGGAGCGCTGTCTTCCGGGCCGGGGACCAGGCCGTCAAACTGGACATAGGCAAGCTGGGACAGGATTAGACTGTCGACATGATTGAAGGGATTCTCGTCAAATCTTCTCAGTTCGTTTTCAGCATACGAGATAATATCGTTCATGGATCAACCTGCCTAAGACGTGTGATTTGATCCCTTGCTGCCATTCAGATCCCTGCAGTCACCTGTCCCCGATACTCAAAATGAGTAAAAGTGTACGTCCCCGATACTCATTTTGTGGAGAATTTGAATATGGTAAGGTGGTGGTAGGTGTCGCCGGCCCTGAGGACAGGAGAAGGGAAATGGCTGTATTTCATGGCGTTGGGGAAATACTGGGTCTCAAGGCACAGGCCATGCCACTTGTCATATACACAGCCGCCTTTTCCAATGCCCGCGCCCTTCAGATGGTTGCCGCTATAGAACTGTACGCCGGGTTTTGTTGTGTAACAGGTCATAACGCGCCCTGATTTCGGGTCGTACAATTCGCTGCATTCCCTGAGCCCCGGACCTTTGTCCCGGAGAACGAAATTATGATCATAACCGACACCGTTGACCATTTGCTCATTCCCGGAGTAATCGCGCAGGAACTCGCCTATCTGCCTTGGTTCGGTAAAATCAAAGGGCGTGTTTTTCACGCTGAGGATCTCGCCCGTGGGCAGAACATCTTTGCTGATGGGGGTATAGAAATCGGCATTGATCTTAAGGTAATGGTCCAGTATGGTCCCCGAATTATGTCCTGACAGGTTGAAATAGGTATGGTTCGTCAGGTTAAGGACAGTATCCGTGTCGGAAGCGCCGTAATACTCTATCTCAAGGGCATTGTCGTCGGTAAGGTCGTATATTACCCTGACTTCGAGGTTTCCCGGGAAACCCTCGTCTCCGTCCGGGCTGAACAGGCTCAGTTCAAGGCATTCATGGTCATTCCTTGTAATTATCCTGGAATCCCAGAGCTTTTTATCGAATCCTTTAATACCGCCATGAAGCTGTTTGCTGCCCTCGTTTGCGCTAAGTTCATATCTGGTGCCGTTCAGAACGAAGGAAGCTCCCTCGATCCTGTTGGCATGCCTGCCGCAGATGGCGCCGAAGTAGGGAGACCTGTCGAGGTAATCCCCGATATTGTCGTACCCCAATACTATATCATCGAGTTTACCGTTTCTGTCGGGAACAAGCAAAGACACTATTATGCCTCCGTAGTCTATTATATCCGCCCTGACACCGTTCTTATTGGTCAGCGTGTACATGGTGACCCTGGAGTTATCAGGCAAAGTTCCGAAAGGTTTTGACGTGATACTCATAATTACCTCCATCCGCTTGCTTAGCATTGTTATTGTAATCCTATTATACACTTGGTTATTATTGGAGTACAATCATTTATATCCTTGATACTGTTTCCCTGATGTCGCTGGTGCAAAAACCTCCGTCCTCAATTACACGAAAATGTGCAGAAAATCTCCGTCCCCGTTTGCACGCCCGGTTCTAATGAAATTTTAATCTTTCTTATAGCGGAGCCTTATTAAATAGAGGTAAAATAAACAGGATGATGAATCTACCGTTAGAGAGGCAGCGATGAAAACAGTACTGGTAGCGATAAACGCAAGATTCGAGCATGAAGGGCTGGCGGTCTGGTACCTGCTGAAGGCTTGCCGTGACAAGGGCATTCCCGCAAAGGTGCTGCGGTTCTCCATAAACGATTCGATGCAAAGAATCTGGGCTTCCATCATGGAAGAGCAACCAGACGTGGTGGCTTTTTCCTGCTATATCTGGAACAGGGAACTGGTACAGAAACTCATCAGCGATTTGAAGAAAGCCCGACCGGGATGCCGCATTATTGTGGGCGGCCCGGAAGTGAGCTACGATGGCGCTGAAGAAGAGCTGCGAAAGTACGGCGCAGATTATGTGGTCAGGGGAGAGGGCAAAAGCAAGCTGCCGGCTTTGCTTGAAGCCATTGAAAGAAATAACGGCAGTTTCTTCCCGGCAGACGAAGACGATGCCTGTACCGGAACGGATTACATATCCCCGTTTTCGCAGGAGTATCTGGACCTGATAAAGGACAGGATCGCATATATAGAATCATCAAGAGGCTGTCCGTACAGGTGTTCCTACTGCATGTCATCGCTGAGCAGAAAATTCATCCTGTACCCGCCCCAGGCCATCGAGGCCGATATCAGTAAGCTAACGGACGCAGGGGCTAAAGTGATCAAGTTCGTTGACCGTTCCTTCAACGTCAACGAGAAGCATGCGCTGGCTATCTGGGAAATAGTAAGGAAGTTTTCGGACAAAAATGTGACATTCCATTTCGAGATAAATGCTGACATCCTGTCCGAAACGCAGATAGAATGCCTCTTGGATATGCCTGCGGGCCTCGTCCAGATCGAGGCCGGGATCCAGTCGGTCAACGGCAGGACCCTCAGGGAGATATCAAGGGTAATGGATGTTGACAAAGCTATAGATAACCTGAAAAGAATAATGAAGAAGGGAAATATTCATGTCCACACCGACCTGATAGCGGGCCTGCCCTATGAAGACCTTGGCTCATTCCGGGAGTCCTTCAACAGGGTGTATGAAATAAA